>JABMRP010001259.1 GCA_013202535.1 Planctomycetota bacterium | reverse complement strand
TGGAACGCGGCGGGGTGGCAGGGATTGGAAATGAGACGGGAGGCAGGAAACCAGCGTGGAGAGAAGTCGGAGGCTAGCGTTTACCTACCCGGGATGGTGGCGTACGCGCCTCTGGTCAATGGACTGCGTTTCTACCCGTTTTGACACGAAACGATGCGCCCTCCATCGCCCTTTGGCTACAAAAAACGACCTGTCGCGGCCCTTTTTGTTGCAAAGGAAAACAGCCGTAAACCCTTTCTTCTATTAGTTTTGTAAGAAGTACGCCTGGCAGGAATCGAACCTGCGACCTACGGTTTAGGAAATAGGTGCTTTACAAACCCTGACTCTTTGCTGTATTTGGGGTTACGTGATCTGACATCGGGTCTGATACGAAACTCTGATACGAAACAGAGGGCAAAGAAGCCATGCCCCGACCGCCCAAGCCCTGGTACTGGAAGGCTCGCAAGGAATGGTATTGCACGATCGACGGGGTGCGGCACCGCCTCGGACCGGACGAACAGGAAGCCAAACGCCGCTTCCACGAGATCATGGCCACCCCCCCCCAAGCGGACGCTTCCCGCCGGCACCGTCGCCGAACTGGAAAAGCACTTCCTCCACTGGACAAAGCAGCATCGAGCCCCGCGAACCCACGAATGGTATGAAGAGAAGTTTGCTCGCATCCTTCCAGAAATACGCTGGAAGTGGGCCGACGAACTGAGGCCGTACCACGTTCAACAGGTCTTTGACGCGCACCCCAACTGGAACGCCGGCTACAAGGCCGGAATTGTCCAAGCAATCAAACGCCTCTTCAACTGGGCGATCGAGCAGGGGTATCTCGACACCAGCCCGCTCAAGGGGCTCAAGAGTCCTGCCGTGCAACCACGAAGCCGCACCCTCTCCGAGGAAGAGTTTGCGCAGGTCCTGGCGTGCGTTCCGAACGATCAATTCAAGGACCTGGCCCGGTTCGTCTGGTACACCGGCGCCCGGCCGCAAGAGGCAATCCGGATCGAGGCGAGGCACCTGGACAAGGCCAATGGGCGATTGATCCTCCCGCCGGCCGAGGCGAAGGGAAAACGGAAGCCGCGAATCATCTACCTCCCGCCCGAGGCCCTGGAGATCGTGCTCAGAAACGCCGCGGCCCACCCGGACGGCCCGATCTTCCGCAACACCAAAGGCCGCCCGTGGACCGCTTATGCCGTAAGCTGTACTTTCGGCCGCGTGAAGGCGAAGCTTGGGGAGAGGTTTTGCCTGTACGCTCTGCGCCATTCCTACGCCACCCACCAGCTCCAAAAAAGGGTCGATCCGATCACGCTGGCCCACCTGCTCGGCCACTCCGACACGTCCATGTTGGCCAAGGTCTACGTCAACGTGGGCGAGGATGTCGAGTACATGCGGGAGAAGGCCGCGCGGAGAAAGTGACAAAGCGCCACGAGTTCGTTATTCGCCCGGCGGGTCCCCGACACTTCTCCCCGTCGATCTCGACTCCGATCGCCCACCTGCCAAAACCTCCCGGGTCGTGCTCTCACCAGCGTCAAGTGGCCGACAGGCCCTCGCCGCGCCTGCCCACCGCCACCCACGCCCTGGTCGGCAATCCGCCCACACCCCGCCAGAGGGCCCCCGGGCGATTGTGGGCACACGGCCAAGGCGCTAAACTAAACCTCTGTGGTGGGCATTATCCACACTGACGGCGTCCCGGCCCCGGCGCGGTTGTCCGCCGATCGGGATCGCCTGGGCGGGACGGCTGGCGCATCGCTCATGGGGACGCGGCAAGTCTGATCGACCGGCTACGCAGTGGCGGGGAGGCCGCCGAACAAGAGCGGAGACGGAAAATGAGTCAGGAGGTTCAGCGGGAATTGGCCTTCAATGGAGCGGGGAAGCCGAGGAAGCCGGAAAAGCTTACCCTGGCCCGGCTGGAGAGCCTGCTCTTTAAGGCGTGCGACATCCTGCGGGGCAATAATCGTATCGCTTTCCGCGTGTTGGATGCCCGTTTGCGTCGGGACGACACCATCACTCGGAAAAACGATCGAAAGGGCAAACAGTGACTCCACTCGTGATCCAGCACGTCAAGACGGTTTGGACGAAGACCTCGCGTGGCGGCCATGCTGCTCGACGGCGGAACAGCACACCGGAGTCGGTGCTCCTCCCTTCCGAGTTCGCATCGGCCGCTTCTCGCTTTCGCATGCACCGCGTGCTCTTCGATGAGTCGGCCGGCTTTCAGGCCGCACATTCCACGGCATTGGGGAACGCGATCGAGTCGGTGTGTCCCCGTGTTGTGATGCTTCAATTGGACCGCGACCACGTGGACGTGGGCCTGATCCGCGATCCCTTCAATGCAGCGACCGCCGGACGTTGGCCTAGGGATGGCTCCGACAACGACATCTCGGCCCGTCGAGGTTTTCGCATCGATATTGGCAACTGGGGGCAGATTATTCAGAATGGCCGCTATGTCGACGCGGATACGGGTGAGTGGTCGTACGAGAAATCTGTCTACAACATCGCATTTGTATCGGAAGTGACTCGCGAGGTCTTTGTCTCTTCCGATCCCGATCATCGCCACGTGGAATTGGCAAGACTGCTTTAGCCCGAAAAGCCCGGACGCTTGTAGAGGATATAGAAGTCTCGATCGCGCTGTTGGAGGACCTGTGTGGCCGGGGCCTGGACACCTCGTCGCCCACGCTGTTGGTACTGGACGGGGCCAAAGCCCTGCACGCGGCCGCCAAACGCGTCTGGGGACGAAACGCCCTGATCCAACGCTGCCAGGTTCACAAGAAGCGGAACGTTCAGCAGCACCTGCCGCAGAAGCACTGGCCGGAACTCTCGCGACAGCTCTATGCGGCCTACCACGAAACGGACTACGATCAAGCCCTGAAGGGTCTGAAGACGACGGCCCGATGGCTGGAGCGACTGAACCCGGATGCCGCGGCCAGCTTGCGCGAAGGGATGGAGGAACCGCTCACGGTGGTTCGACTGGGCGTGCCCGAGCTGCTTCGCCGCACCCTGGCGACGA
>JABMRP010001258.1 GCA_013202535.1 Planctomycetota bacterium | reverse complement strand
TGGTGGTACCGCTCCGACTCGAACGGTTGAACGACCGGGAACTCGTCGGGATTCTGCGTGGGCAACTGCCACTCGCTCTGCCCGCCCCGAACCAGGGTTCGGGTGCCGTCGGTTTCCAGGTCGAGCTTGGCGTCGGAACTCTCCCGGAGAATCGACCCGAACCTGCGGATCGGCAACACCACGGCGCCCTCCGCTTGCACGTCGACGCCGGAGACGTCCAGTCGAATGCCAATCTCCAGGTCGGTTGCCATGAGGATCGCCCTTTCGGCGGTGGCCTCGAGCTTGACGTTTTCCAGGATTGGTTTCGGGCTGCGGGTGGGCACCACGCTGGCGGCCGTCTGGAACGCATGCAGGAACTTCTCACGGTCGCAGGTGAATTTCATCGCTCGGTTCCATTTCTCGGGTTTTCGTTGTTTTTCTTCTTAAGAGTATTTTAATTTGGCTTAGTAGTATTAGTGGCCGAACTCGATATGTCGAACACGGTGCTGTCGATGGCTGTAAGCTCTTGAATCTGTTGTGGTTTGAGTTTCCCACGCGACGGCATTTCCCCGTTAAAAAGGTGTCGGCCTCGTGTCGCGGGAGTGATGGCTGATGGTCGATGTCGAACCGATCTCTCAGGCCCGGCCGGTGACTGTCGATAACCTTGGATTCTGATAAACTCCATCGACGAGTGATCCACATGTTTTCCACGAATTGATAACGTCTAGTGTTGCCGTGGCGAGGGCCCGCTTTCAAATCTCTTCCGGATAGCCAGCACGGCGTCCCGGACCTCGGATTCCGTCTCCAGGCGCTCTTCCGTTTTTCGGTAACCGTAAGACACCGTAGTGTGGTCCCGGCCGGCGAAATACTCTCCGATCTCTTCGAGGCTTTGGTTCGTCAGGTTCCGAGCCAGGTAGATCGCCACGCCCCGGGCCGTCACCACGGCTCGCCGCCGCGACGGGCTGCGCAGATCAGCCAGCTTGAGCGAAAAATGCCGGGCCGTGCTCAGGGCAATCTCGTGGATGGAAAGGCCCTTGGCGCCGTTCCGCTTGGCCAGGTAACGCCGGACGCCTGGGACATCGATCGCCCGGTGGTCCATCCCGGCCGAAAACTCGAGCTCGATCAGCGCGCCGACCAGCTCGGGCACGGTCACGCGAAGAGCATCGGCCAGCAACTCCACGACCGAATCGGGGAGGGCAACCCCCCGCGACTGGGCAATCCGACGCAGAATCGTCAACCGGGCCTCGCGCCCCGGGCGAACCAGCGGCACGGCCAGGCCCGCAGCCAGACGGCTCCGCAAGCCGGGCATCATGCCCGCGACTTCCGAGGGAGGGCTGCTTGCGGTGAGCATCACGCGGCCGCCGATGTCTGCCAGCGCGTCGAGCGTGAAGATCAGCTCCTGTTGGGCTGCCCCTTTCCCCGCCAAATGGCCCAGGTCCTCGAAAACCAAGAGCGAAAGTCCGCGGTACCGGACACCGAAGTCATCCGCGGTTTTTGTTTGGATTGCGTCGGCCAGCTCGCGGGCGAAGTCGGTCGCCGTGACACAAACCGCCGGCCGTTTGCGGAACCGGGCCTTCCAGGCGGTGGCCAACCCGAGGGCAAGGTGCGACTTGCCCGTCCCCGGTGGCCCGTAAAAGACGAGCGGGCTGTAGGCGTCTTCCGAATCGTCCAGCACGGACCGCACGGCCACGTAGGCCAACCGGTTTTCCGGACCGGCGACGAACGTCTCCAGCGCGGCCGGTTCCTTTGAACTCCGCGGAGATTCGGAACGGCAGCGCAGCGGTTCCCCCGAAAGGGGGGTTTCAACGACTCCGTTCACCACCTGAACAATATCCTGAACATCGATGCGGCCCGGCGATCCCCAGAGAATTTCACCAAACCCGTATTCTAGCGGTTTTCAATCCGTTTCGCGAGGTGAAGATGGCGAATTTCCGGCCCCCGACCCAAGATTCTAAGTCTTTGGAAGTGAATGGGTTACGCCACACGACCCATACCCCGATCGACGGGGTGTTTCGTGGCGCCCGAAGAACCGGGGCAAGCGTCGTTGTGGGGCACGTTTCCAACGTGCCTCGGCACGATGGAATCGTGCCCC
>JABMRP010001257.1 GCA_013202535.1 Planctomycetota bacterium | reverse complement strand
CCCGCGGCACTGCTTGCAAGCAAGCAGTGGCACACAACCTTTTCTGGCGAACTTGCAGTTTACTTCTCCGGCGGCATCGCCGCTTTGGGCTGCGGATTCAACTCCGCACTGGGTGTCGCGTCGGCTTTCAGATCGCCCAGGGCGTACTGCACACCGTCGAGGTAGAACGCCAGCAGCGTCGGATTCCAGAAGATCTCGTGCCGGTGGCCCAGCGAGCAGAAGAATACGCGGCCCTTGCCGACTTGCTGGATCCAGGCAACCGCGTCGTCATTATCCTTGCGGCCCTGATGGTTCGGGTCGCCTTTGGCATCGTCCATACTCAAGAGCACGCGCAGCTTGTCGCGGGAGTAGGGCCCGCCAAACTTGTAGATTTCGTCCGTGACCCAAAAGCCCTTACCCTCGAAAACGCGAACCAACGGGTGCTTGGGATCGTCGATCTTGACCGGGCATTCCTGCCAGGGATGTCCGGTGAAAACGCCACCCATCATGGCGGCTGCCTCGGGCCAGTTCTTGAAATTGTCGGCCCCGCCGTGGATGCCGATCATCCCGCCGCCGCCGGAGATGAAGTCGATCAGCGCCTTTCGGTGCTCGGGCTTCTCGAATTTCAGGCTCACCGTGTTGTTGAACACCACGGCATCGAACTGCTTGAGCGTCTCGGGCTCGAACATGGCCATGTCGTCGCTGATCACCGATTCGTAGGCGCCCGTCTTGTCGCCCATCACCTTCAAGGCCGCCGCTCCGTAGGGGATCGCACTGTGGCGAAAACCCTCGCAACGATTGAAGATGAGCAGCTTCCTCGCTTTGGCCGGCTTGACGGTCGCCTTCTCGGGCGAGGCTTCGGCCATCTTCGCCACTTCCTCGTCGCTGGGCCCGGCGGCACTGGCCGGGGTCGTAATCGCCGCGGCGATGGCTGCCGCACATGCCAAACCGATCAGAAATCGACTCGGGTTCCACGTTCGTTGCCTGTTCATTGTGCTTTCCTTTCGACTGGGTAATACGGTCAAGATTGGCAAGTTGATCACCTATTCTCACCCCCCGGCGACACGTTTGTCAAGTTTTTCGGCTCATCGGCGTTTCCCACGGACCCCGGCACCGTTTCGCAGACCACGCGAAACCCTACGTTGTGGACCCGTTGCCACGCGGGATAGCTCAACCGGAAAGCCGAACGGCAACGCGTGGGCCGGTCGACCCAGGAGCCGCCGCGAACGACCCGTTCGCCCTCGGCCGAGAGGTCGTCGCGCCCGTCGGTCGAATCGTAAGGATAGGGCCGATAGGCCGAGCGGGTCCATTCGGCCACATTGCCGTGCATGTCGTAAAGTCCCCACGCATTGGGCCGGTAACCGGCAACCGGCGAGGTGGCAATCTGGCCATCGTCGAAGCGGGCGTCGCAGGGGATATTCCCGCCACCGACGGCCGAGGCGAGGATGCCGCGACCGAAATGGGCCATGATGTTCGATTCCAGCCCACCGGTGGGCCGTGGACTCACGCTCAACGACTTGTCGGCCACGTTGGCCCACGTCGAGAAATCGGCATCCACGGCACCAAAATGAAGGGGCATGGCCGTGCCCGCGCGACAGGCGTATTCCCACTGCGCTTCGGTGGGCAGCGTGAAGTCGACGCCCGTCCTCTGGCTCAAGTGGCGGCAAAACGCCGTGGCCTGCTTCCAGGAAACGCGCACCACCGGCTGCTCGGCGTCGCCCAGTTCGAGTCCCGGACCGTCGGGCCCCTGGAAACGCTTGGCAAAATAGCCCGAGTCGTGCGCCGGATCGAATCGGGCGTACTGCGCGTTGGTCACCTCACACGTACCCATCCAGAAATCGCGCGGGATCGATACGGCAGCAGGCGGACGTTCGTCGGCCGCGCCATCGACCGACCCCATGACGAACCGCCCCGCGGGAATCCGCACCAGACGCATCGTCACGCCGTCGCCCAGGTCGATCGTTCGCTCCCATGGGCCGGACGCGGTTTGCCGACGCCGCGCCTCTTCAGCCGTCAGGGGCCATCCGTCGACCAGCGGCGGCAGCATGGTCGTCTTAGGCGGTGGCTCCGGTACGATCGGCTCGACCGGCAGTCGCTCGATTCGTGCGATCCGCTCGGGATCCTCAACCGCGCCGCCGTAGAACCGGGCCAGTTCGCGT
>JABMRP010001256.1 GCA_013202535.1 Planctomycetota bacterium | reverse complement strand
GACCGTCGGCGAATCTTCTCCATGCGACCGGCGATATCGGCCAGCAGTTGCCCGGCGGTTTCTTCCGCTCCGCAGACGCGCCCGATCGTGGAAATCGATTCCAGCACGCCTTCGATGTCCTTGTGGCGTACGACCAGCGTGGCGATACCCAGCGAGTTCAACGCCTGCCGCGATTCTTCTTGTTCGACCAGCAGGATCACCAGATCGGGCCGCAGGGCCACGATCGCCTCGAAGTTGGGATCGAAATGGCCGCCGACTTCGTCCTTTTCGTCCGCCTCGGGTGGGTATTTGCAATAGCGCGTCACGCCGACCACCCGATCACCCAAGCCCAGGGCAAACAGCGTTTCGGTTACGCTGGGGGCCATGCTGACGATCCGTCGGCAGTCCTCCGGCGCCGGAGGAGCCACCGGACCGGTCGATCCGTCGAGCGACTCCTTGGCCAGATGGCTGCCCACGAAAACCAGCACGACGATCGCGACGAGAGTGGCTTTGGTTTTCATGGGCGTTTTCAACGGCCTAGGAACGCGTTCCGAGATTTGTACGATGGGCTTCCCAGCCCGTCGATTCAGTTCGGGCACGCTGGAATTCGACGGGCTGGGAAGCCCATCGTACAAGGCCACCCGTCGAGCCATGATACCATGCCCCGCGGGCCGGATGTAGGCCCGAGCGCCGATTCCCGGGGGTCCGGCGGTGGTCAGTCGGGGCGGTAGGCGGTATAACAACGCAAGAGGCCCTTTGCCGATTTCCCGTTGATCCATTTCCCAACCCCATCCGGCACAATGATCCGACTTGAGCAAAGTTCGCCGCCACGGTGGAAGTATCCCACGTACGAGCCGGGGGAACCGGTGGCCCTGTTCATCCCCTGCTACGTCGACCAGTTTTTTCCCGAGGCGGCCCGAGCCACCGCCGAGTTGCTCGCTCGACGGGACGTCCCCACCGTCTTTCCGAAAGAACAAACCTGTTGCGGCCAGCCGGCGTTCAACTCGGGCTACTGGGAAGACGCTCGCAAGGTCGTCCGCCATTTCTGCGACACGTTTGCCGACTACCGGTGGATTGTGTGTCCGTCGGGTTCATGCACGGCGATGTGCCGGGTCTTTTTCGGACAGGTCGATCCCGACCCGCGCGTGGTGGAGATCGGTCGGCGGGTCGTCGAGTTGACCGAGTTTCTCGTCGAAGTGTTGGGCGTAACGGACACCGGTGCCCGATTCCCCCATAAGGTAACCCTGCACAACGGCTGCCACACGCGGCGCGAGCTGGGCGTGATCGATCCGCCGCTGAAGCTGCTGGGGGCCGTTCGCGATATCGAGTACGTGGAGATGCCCGACGTGGAAGAGTGCTGCGGCTTCGGGGGCACCTTCAGCGTGAAGATGCCCGGCACTTCGCTGGCCATGGGCCGCACCAAGGTGCAAAGCATCGTGGCCAGCGGCGCGGAGGTCGTGGTGTCGCCCGACTCCAGTTGTCTGATGCACATTGGCGGAATGCTCCGCCACAACCCGGCTACACGTCACATCCAGACCAAACACATCGCCGAAGTTTTGGTCGCGGGGGAGTAACATACATGTCGACTGAAGAACACGATCTCCAGGGTGCTCCCTTTCTGAAGGAGCAGATCGCCGGGCTGTACGAACCGGCGGGGTCGAAGGCAACCGGCGAGGCGGCCGAGCGGTCGACCAAGCACAACCGGGAAGTGACCGAAGCCATCCCCTACTGGCAGGACTGGCGCGAGGCGGCCAGCCAGATCAAGCAATACGCGGTGGCCAACCTCGATAAACTGCTGGTCGAGTTCGAGGAGAAAATCACCGCCCGGGGCGCTACCGTGCTCTGGGCCGAGGACGCCGAGGAAGCCAACCGCCACGTGTTGGCCATCGCCCGGGAACACGGCGTGAAGACGGTCGTCAAGGGCAAGTCGATGGTCACCGAGGAAATGGAACTCAACCATAAGCTGGCGGAGGCCGGTATTCGGGCGGTGGAAACCGATCTGGGCGAGTACATCGTGCAACTGGCCGAACAGCGCCCCACGCACATCGTCACCCCCGCCCTGCACCTTTCGGCCAAGGAAGTAGGAGAACTGTTTGCCGAGAAGCTCGGCGAACCGTTCAGCGCCGAACACGAACACCTCACCAAACTCGCCCGAAAACACCTCCGGCAGGAATTCCTCAACGCCGACATGGGCACCTCGGGCACGAACTTTGCCATCGCCGACACGGGCACGCTGGCTATCGTCGAAAACGAAGGCAACGTCGGGCTGTCGACCTCGACGCCCCCGATTCACGTCGCCCTGATCGGCGTTGAGAAAGTGTTGCCGCGAATCGACTACTTGCCACTGTTTCTCAACATGTTGGCACGGGTGGGGACCGGGCAGAAGCTGACCAGTTACACCCACCTGATCCACGGAGCCACGCCGGGACGCAAATTGTACGTGATCCTGCTGGACAACGGGCGGACCAATGTTCTGCGGGACAAGGCCGCTCGGCGGGCCCTTTGCTGCATTCGCTGTGGGATGTGTCTCAACGTGTGTCCCGTCTACCGCCGTGTCGGGGGCTGGGCCTACGGATGGGTTTATCCCGGGCCCATCGGCTCGATCATCTCACCCCACCTGATCGGCATGGACAAGGCGGGCTCGCTCCCCTTCGCTTCCACGCTTTGCGGTGCCTGTAGTGATGTCTGTCCCGTGAAGATCGACATCCCCCATCAGTTGGTTCATCTGCGACATCGGGCGGTCAACGAACCGTCCCCCGCGCGGTCGCTGGGCGACCGGCTGACCTGGAAGCTCTGGGCATGGGCCATGGGCGGACCGCGACGGTATCGCGCGGCGATGGGGCTGGTGAAACTGGGTGTTCGCCTGGCCCGATTCTTGCCCTGGCATCCCGGCAAGCTGGGCGCATGGACCCGAGGCCGAGCGCTGCCGCAAGTTCCCCGCGGCAAGTCGTTTCGCGCCGAGAAGCGTTCCTCTGACGAGACCTGACAGCCGGTTGGAAAAGGCGACATTGACGGAAACGTGTGCCACTGCTTGCTTGCAAGCAGTGCCGCGGAGTTGAGCTTGGAACCCGAAAGACACGCACTGCTTGCAAGCAAGCAGTGGCACACGACCTTTCCAGTCCCCGAAGAGAATCGATAATAGAATGGCAATATCCCATGAGTAGTCGCGACGCCATTTTGCAGCGAATTCGTCATGCCTTGGCCGATGCACCCCGGGTCGACGCTCCGCCGGTCCCCGAGGTGTGGCCCCGAGAGAATCCGACCGTCGAGCAGCGGCTCGATCGGTTCGTCCAGGAACTCGAGGCGGTTCAGGGCGAGGTGCATCGCTGTCGGGGGATGGGCGAAGCGCGTGAAGTGCTGGCCCGGTTGATGGACGAGTCGGCTTGGAGCACGTTGGGGATGGTCGATCGGCCGGAATGTCGAGAGTTGGTTGCCGATCTGGCCGAGGACCGCCTCGTCTTCCCCCAAGACGAGGGGGACACCAAGGCGTTGGCCGAATTGCCGGTCAGTCTGGTCGCCGCGCGATGGCTGGTGGCCGACACGGGAACGTGTGTGGTCGAGTGCAATACCCCCCACGAGAGGTTAATGTGCTATTTGCCGCCAGCGTGTGTTATTATTTCACGGAAGGATCAGTTGGCCGAGCACCTGCCGGCCGTCTGGGATGAGATCGGGCGCGAGACGGCCGATCCCCAGCGGCGCGGCGAGTTTGTGTTGATTACCGGTCCCAGCCGAACGGCGGACATCGAGAAGATCCTGATTCTGGGCGTCCACGGCCCGAAGCGTCTGGTCGTGTTGCTGGTTGAATGACGTTGCGAGGAACACCAAACATGGGGACCTTTCATCCCAAAACCGTCCTGGGGAGCTGTCTTCTGGCCGCCATGCTGGCCATCGGCGTTTCGGTCGGCTGTGGCAAGAGCGAACAGTCGCTTGCCGAGGGCGAGTTCGTCGACGGGCAGAAGCACGGCTTGTGGAAGGAATGGTTTCCCGACGGCACCCAGTACAGCGAAGGCACGTACGAAGAGGGCAAGGAAGAGGGGACCTGGCGCTGGTGGTATGAAACGGGAAAACTGCAGTCGGTCGTCGAGTATCGCAACGGCGAGCAACACGGCGAGGAAATCGTCTACTATCGCAACGGGCAAATGCGAAAAAGGTCCTACTACGCCTTCGGAAAACGCCAAGGGCTCATGTCCGAATGGGACGACAAGGGTGTTCTGCAAAACGAGGTCGAGTATCAGGCCGGCCTACCGATCCAGTCCTATCCCGGCGGAAAGCCGGAGACCGTCCTGCAACTCACCATCAATCTCAAGCTTGCCGAACTGTTGAGCCTCGATCGTGACCACCTGGTCTCCGAAGTCCAGCGCATGGCGAGCGAGCAGGGATGCGGGTTTGAAGAACACCGGATGCAACTCGCCGTGACCGTGGAGAATCGCGAGCAGGCCCGGGTCATCGAAAACCATGAGTTTGCCGATACCGACGGCGAGATGATCGCGGTGAAAAAGTTCAGCGAGTTTCAGGAGGTTCGCGTCTCGAAACTCCCCTCGCCGCCAGAGGACGGGGACCGTCCGCGCCGCCCGGAAGATTCACCGGCGCCGGCCCCCGGCGACGGGTCTGAAAGCGATCCCTCCAAGGAATCGCCGGCCGAAGGGACTCCGGACGGCGACTCCGGAAGTAACGGGGGAAATGGTCTCTGGTCGAGTTCGCATCCCGACGGAACGAAAGCCTCCGAAGGCACGCTCAAGGACGGCAAGGAACAAGGCCTCTGGCGAACCTGGCATCCCAACGGCCAACTGCAGTCGGAAAAAAACTACGCCGGCGGCGTGCTGCACGGGAAGACGACCACCTGGTATGCCAACGGGAAGATGGAGCGGCAGGTCGATTACGAAGACGGACAGCGCCAAGGCACCTCGTTGCTTTGGGATGAGCAAGGCGAACTCCTCATGGAACGAGAGTACCGCAACGGCGAACTCGTGGATGCTTACCGCGGCGGCCGCCCGAAAACGGTCGTGCAGGTCTCCGTCGAACTGGAATTTACCGAACTGCTCGGCTTCGATCCGCAACAATTGACCGACGACCTCCGCCAATTCGCCGACGCTCACCCCGGTTGCTCCTTGCTGGCCGGCGAGAAGGAACTGGTCCTGACCGTGAACGACGGCCGGCAAGTCAAGGAAATCCTGGCACACGAAATCACCAACTCCGCCGGCAAGGCCTATCCCTTGGGAGAACTTGCCGAATCGGAGGAACGGCCTCTCGATGAAACGCAACCGCCCCTGGAATCTCCTTCGGAATCTCCGCCGGTTTCCGAGGATCCTGGCGCGGATGACCGCGGTTAAGAGGACTCCAGTGCGCCGGGAGCGGACCATGGCGATCACGTGTCCGAAATGCGGCGTCGGCTTCGACGTGACCTTGTTCCAGTTCGGTCATCGCATCCGATGCGATTGCGGCGCCGTCGTGGAACTGGAAAAGGGCCACGTGGCGCCCGACACCCCACCGGACGATCCCGTACCCCATGGACGCGTGACACGCGATTCCACCAACGATGGACCCGGTCTTCCCACCACCTCGTAGTACCGGAGGATTCCGAGATGACTCGATCTTCGACTATCGCAACGTGCCGCTACGAATTCGATCCGATCATCGCCTCGACCGCCCCGTGGCAGTCGGCCTTGGGGAAGTCAACGGAAGCATTTTTTGGTCTCGGCGGGAGTGTTTCACGGCAAGGGATACTCTCCGGAGCGTGAACGAGCCGGATCGTGCCGTTGGCCGCGTCGTGGTTTTTCCCTTCGTCGGTAGCCCCATCGTCCAGACGATCGGTCTTGCTGATGACGGTGACGCCCCGCTCGGTGACGGTCAGCCCCCGGGCACGGTCGCGCTGGGGGTCGAATCCGACCTCGAAACCGGCCGGAATGCGAATCCCCTTGTCGATAATCGCGCGGCGGACCTTGGCGTGCCGCCCGACGTCCACGCCCTCAAAGAGAATGGAGTCCTCGACGTGGGCAAAACTGTTGACCCGAGTTCCGGGCCCCAGAATGGAACGAATGGCGTACCCGCCGGAAACAATCGAGCCGGCGCAGACGATGCTATCCAAGGCCTGGCCGCGCCGGGCCAAGGGGCCCTCTTCGGCGAAGACGAATTTCGGCGGCGGGTAGCTGGGCTGATACGTTCGCACCGGCCAGCGGTCGTCGTAGAGGTTCAACTGGGGGTCCGTCGAAATCAGGTCCATGTTGGCTTCGTAGTAGGAGTCCAGCGTACCCACGTCGCGCCAGTAGGCCTCCCGCTTGCCGTTCTCGTCCATAAACGGATAGGCGAACACGCGATGCGACGAGATGACCGAGGGGATAATGTCGCGGCCGAAGTCGTGGGCGCTGTCGCGACGGTTGGCATCCAGGCAGAGTTGATCCATGAGAAAGCGGGTATTGAAGACGTAGATACCCATCGAAGCCAGGGCATGCCGGGGATCGCCGGGCATCGGCCGCGGATGCGAAGGTTTCTCTTGGAATCCGACGATTCGGCCCGCCGAGTCGATCTGCATGACTCCGAACTGACCGGCCGCCGCTACGTCGACGCGAAGCGCGCCGATGGTCAAATCGGCCCGACTGGCCACGTGATGCTCGACGAGCTTCAGGTAGTCCATCTTGTAGACGTGATCGCCGGCCAGGACGACCACATGACTGGGTCGGTCGCTTTCAATCGAGTAGATGTTCTGGTAGACGGCGTCGGCGGTGCCCTGATACCACTGCTCGCCGACGCGCTGTTGGGGCGGCACCAGATCGACGTATTCTCCCACTTCCCGGCAGAGGTACCTGTGCCACCCCAGGTTGACGTGCCGGTCCAGGCTCATCGCCTTGTATTGGGTAAGCACGAGAATCTTGCGGAGGTGACTATTGAGACAGTTGGAGAGCGTGAAATCGATAATTCGATACGCCCCGCCAAAGGGAACCGCCGGTTTCGCTCGATCCACGGTCAACGGTTCCAGCCGCGAGCCTTTTCCGCCCGCCAGAATCACGGCCAGCACGTCGTTCATGAGGATTCCTTCCTCGCGCCTACTCCGCACCGCAAGATTCGGAAGACGTTTCGGTACTCCGCTTTGCGGAAAGGCTGTCGCTTGGGTGGGCTGCTTCGTTTGGGTGGGACATCACGGTGGGCTGGACGTCTTTTCCGATTCCAAACCATAGCACATGATCTTGCCCCCGGCAGTGAAGTCCCCAGGATAAGGGGGATTTTCACCACAAAGGCTTCCACCGGGACCGGGATATTCCTTGCAGAGCGGACAGATTACGGTGCCGTTTGTTCTGCAACGGGCGCCCCGGGGTGGATCCGATGGCCCAACGTCAAAATCCGGCGACGACCGGCAGGCTCGGAATGCCGGGCTCCTTGGGCAAGAAGTAGGGGATCGTCACACCCGTCATGATGGCATCGACCGGGTTGAACGCCGCGGCCTCGGGCGTTTCCGGGGATCCCGGCGCCGAGACGGGGAAGCGGCCCAGCCAAAGTGGGGTTGGAGTTTCAGAAACGATCCACCGCGCGGCAAGTTCGCAGATCGTACCCTGTGCCGCCGGTTCCTCGCGCTCCCAATAGCGCGCCTCCAGCAAGAGCGGTTGACCCTCGGCCACTTCGATCTCGTTGGCTGCCAGAAGTTCGGTCAATCGCTGGGTGACGTGG
>JABMRP010000125.1 GCA_013202535.1 Planctomycetota bacterium | reverse complement strand
GCCGTGCGCTGCTTGGGTGAAGTGACCAAGGAGCGGCTCGACACGATCCGCGAAGCCGACGCGATCGTGGTCGGCGAGATCAAAGCCGCCGGCCTCTACCGTCAGACGTCGCAAGCGTTTGCCGTGCTGCTGCCGGTGCAGAGCGTCGGCGTGATGGGCGACGCGCGAACCTACGAAGACGTCGTCGCCGTGCGGTCGATCGATAGCGAGGATTTCATGACCGCCGACTGGAGCCAGTTGCCCCACGACTTGCTGTCGCGAATCTCGACCCGTATCATCAACGAGGTGTCCGGTGTCAATCGGGTGGTCTACGACATCAGCTCGAAACCGCCGGCAACGATCGAATGGGAGTAATGACCGTGGCTAAGAAAAGCGCGAAGAAGAAGCCGGCCGAGGAAGAGTTGAATTTCGAGGAAGCCCTCGAACAACTCCAGCGGATCGTCCACGACCTGGAAGAAGGCGAGGTGGGGCTCGACGAGTCGCTCCGGCAGTACGAGCGGGGCGTCAAGCTGCTCCGCCGCTGTCACGATCTGCTGGAAGGGGCCCAACGCCGGATCGAGCTGCTCGGCGGAGTCGATGCCCAGGGCAATCCGATCGCCACGCCCTTCGAGGATCCGGCCGATGCCTCGCTGGAAGAAAAAGCCCGAAATCGCGGCCGGCGACGCTCCCAAGGGACCGGATCTCGCAAGGGGATCGACACCCCCTCTGAATTGGGTGACGACGAGAACGGCATAGACGTACCGGGGGGGCTATTTTAAGATAGATAAGGTAGGCCTCGGTTCCCTCGCGGATACACACGCTCCATGCTGCAACCCCCTTGCATTTCGATTGTTCAATACACGGATCGGCTGCGCCGCCGGATCGATGTGGCGCTGGCCGCGCGGTGTGAGCCCGGGGATGGGTGTCCGCCCGTGCTGTGCGAGGCGATGCGTTACAGCCTGCTGGGCCCCGGCAAACGGCTGCGACCGGTGTTGGTCCTTCTGGCGGCCCGCGCGTGCGGAGCGTCCGACGAAGCGGCGATGCCGGCGGCATGTTCCGTCGAGATGATCCACGCCTACTCGCTCATCCACGACGATCTGCCGGCGATGGACAACGACGACCTGCGCCGGGGGCGTCCCACGTGTCACAAGGCATTCGACCAGGCGACGGCCATTCTGGCCGGCGATGCCCTGCTGACCCGAGCCTTCGAGGTCTTAGCCGGCGAAATCGAACCTCCCCGGGTCGCGGCCGCCTGTTGTGCCACATTAGCCGAGGCAGCGGGCGCGTGCGGCATGGTTGGTGGCCAGGCCGACGACATCGCCCATCAAGGGGAAACCGCCCACCCGGAGGATCTCGGCCGCCTGGAATCGATCCATGGCCGCAAGACCGGGGCGATGATCGGCGCCGCGCTCCGCTTGGGAGGATTGGTGGCCGGTGCCGACACCGCCAAGATGGTGGCGCTTCAGCGGTACGGCCGCTGTCTCGGGCTGGCCTTCCAGATCACCGACGATCTGCTCGACGTTCGCGGCGAGGAAGCGACCGTCGGCAAACGCCTGGGCAAAGACGTTGCTCTGGGCAAGCTCACATTTCCCGGCTTGATCGGCATCCCGCGGAGCCGACAGCGGGTGGAGCAATTGGTCTCGCAAGCCTGCGAGGCGCTGAAACCGTTTGCCGGCGCGGGGGAGCATCTGGAGGCTCTTGCCCGCTACGTGCAGGAAAGGAATCGCTGAATGGACCCACTACTGCCGAGCATTGCATCGCCGGACGATCTGAAAGGCCTGTCGCGCAAGCAACTGGAGCAATTGGCCGGCGAAATGCGCGAGGCGTTATGCAAGTTGGTACGCACGCGGACTGCCCACTTCGCCTCGAATCTGGGAGTCGTCGAGCTCACGCTGGCCCTGCACACGACGTTTGATTTCCGCCGCGATCGCTTGATCTGGGACACCGGGCATCAGATTTATCCGCACAAGATGGTGACCGGCCGCTTCGGCCAGTTCGGCACGATCCGGGCTCAGGGCGGGTTGATGGGCTATCCCAATCCAAACGAAAGTCCCTACGATCTGTTTATGACCGGGCACGCCGGATGCAGTGTGTCGACGGTTCTGGGTTTGAAATGCGGCGACGATCTGGTCGATCCCGAACCGCCCCGTCACGCCGTGGCGGTGGTCGGCGACGGCGCATTCCCCTGCGGCGCGATCGGCGAGGCGATCAATCATCTGGCCGGGTTGAAGAAGAATCTCACGGTCATCCTCAACGACAACAAGATGTCGATCTGCCCGCGGGTCGGCGGACT
>JABMRP010001255.1 GCA_013202535.1 Planctomycetota bacterium | reverse complement strand
TGCCACGAACAACGTGTCCGCGCCCCGCATTCACGGTCGAGTCTTTCCCTGGCGGCCATACAACGCGAACCGAGTCGGCCGACGGCGATGGCGGACGTCCCCGACATCATCGACTTCCCGCGCGACATCCAACCGATTCTCGACCGGCACTGCGTCAAGTGCCACAACGCCGACCGGCGCGACGGCCAAGTCGAGTTTTCGGGCGATCGCACACCCTATTTCACCACGGCCTACTGGACCATGTTTTCGGGCTCTCTGGTCGTCGATGGCCGGAACGGCGCCGGCGATCGTCCGCCGCGGGCGATCGGCAGTTCGGCCAGCCGGCTGATGACGTTGATCGACGGCAGCCATCACGAAGCAAGACTCTCGGATCGCGAGCGGACAGCCGTGCGGCTCTGGATCGAATCGGGCGCCGTTTACCCGGGCACGTACGGCGCCTTGGGAAGCGGCGTTTACACGGTGAAGTTTCCCGAAGCAACGATCCAACGGCGGTGCGCCTCGTGCCATCAGGTGACCAAGCCACCCTACCGCAACCCGAAGCCGGGTGCGGTCAACTTTCAATTCGGCAAGCGCCAGCCGCCGCAACCGTTGTTGACGGATCCCTACGACATCATTCTGATTCGGCATCTGGCCTATTTCCAATTGGGCGAAGCGCCGCTCCATCAAGCGTTGTGCAATCTCGACCGGCCGGAGAAATCGCTGCTCTTGCGAGCCCCGCTCGGCACTCAGGCAGGTGGACTGCAACGGTGCGGCAAGGCGGTCTTCCAGAACGCATCCGATCCCGACTATCAAGAGATCCTCGCATCGATTCGAGACGCCGCGGCACGCTTGGCCAAGCACAAACGCTTCGACATGCCCGGTTTCCGGCCGAACCGGTTCTACATTCGCGAAATGCAGCATTTCGGGATCTTGCCGAGGGATCTGCCCGACGGCACGCCCGTGGACACGTACTCCGTCGACCGGGCATACTGGGAGTCGATCAGCCGGTAAGCGTCCGTATGAAGTCCGGCATGGACCGCTACGGGCGATTCCACCGGGCCGGTTCACCGCGGCTGGATGTCGAGCCGCACCTACCCACTCGGTATCCGGTCAAGCACCCGCCGCAAACGCTCGTCTTGATACGAGTTGCCCCGCACTCGTTCGGCAAGCTTCCGTATCGCATCGCGGGCGAAGAGGAGCGATCGACCGTCTTCCACCCGGCCGAGTTGGTCGATCGTCGTGAACCAATCGCCACGGTCCGGGGACTTGAGCCAGGCGAGGATCTGTTTTTCGACGTCCCTTTCGCCCAGTAAGAACAGACTGACGGCGGCGGCGGTTCGTATCGACATGTCGGAATCGCCCAGCAGGTTTCGCAAGATCGGGAGGTTCTTGGCCCGGTCGTCGGCGGTGCCTTCGGCCAAGCGAATGGCCGCTTCCCGGCGAGCTTCCGTATCCGGCTCGGCTGCCATTTGGCGATAGAAGATCTGCGACGCGGCGGGGCCGATCTTGGCTACCGCGTCGAGGATGATCCGCGGGCTGAGCAGCCTTTCGTGGCGGCGCGGGTCGATCGGTTCGGGCACGGTTGTCTGCTTCAACTCGTCCCAATCGGCGCCGATCGCTTCGAGGCTTCTTATGTTCTCGAACTGGCTTTGCACTTGCGCCACGGCTTGCGCCATGCGAAAGCCGGAGCCTCGCTGACGCTCCTCGTCGTTGCGTGCGTCGACGTAGAGGGTGGCCAGATGGGGTAGTGCGTCGGCGGCCTTCAACTCGCCCAGTGCCCAGACGATCGACGCCCGCGAAAATCCGCTTTCCAGATCGAGCGCCGCGATCAGTGGCCCGATCGAAGACTCATCGCCGATCGATCCGCACGCCCGCGCTGCATTGCTTCGGATGACCCGATCGGGGCTTTGCAGGGCCTTGTGCAGAATGGGCAGCATGGGCTCGCCGGCGTGTTTGAACACTTCTTGTGCGAACCTCGCAACACCCGTGCCGGGATCGTTGGGGCGCGTGTACGTTACGAGCAGCAAGTCGGCCACCTCGGGGTGCTTGCGCAGCGAGGCGCCAAGGGCGACGAAGACCTTCTGACGCGGCTCGTAGTCGTCGGCATTGATGGGGTATTTCAGCAGAAGCTCGAACACCTCGCGGTTGGCGTGCGGAGCCAAGACGGCAAAGACCCGCTCCTCACGCACCTGGACGCCTATCGACGACGTTGCCCCGTACGGAAAG
>JABMRP010001254.1 GCA_013202535.1 Planctomycetota bacterium | reverse complement strand
GGCTGGGCTGGACCCATACCCAGGGAGCCATCTCTCAGTTTCGGATCCAAGGGCACGGTCTGCGGAGGATTCGCGTCATCCAAACCAGCACGGCCATCAATCAGGGCAATAGCGGCGGCGGTCTTTACGATGCCCAGGGCGACCTGATCGGCATCAACACGTGGACCCAGGACAAGCGTGTGAGTGAAGGTCTCAACTTTGCGATCGCGCTGTCGTCGCTTCTGGAACTCGACCCACCGCCGTTGCGATTTGCCGCCCAGCCAGACGCCGCCAAACCCGACGATTCCAGATAACGGTGAGTCCCCGCCATGAGTTCTGTCCGTTTGCGCCGTTTGCAGGCCGACTTCGAGAAGCTGAGCGACTTTGTCCGCCGCCACCCGCGCCTGCGGCTGGTTCAGGCCGAAGGTCAGCCGCCGGAGCGATACCAGTTGGAGTATCGGATCAAGAGCCTGCGCCAGGCCGACGAGGAGTTGGTCCCCGTGAAGAGCCACATGGTCGAGATCTCGCTGCCGCGAAACTATCCGCGGACTCCTCCGCAATGCCGGATGCTGACGCCGATTTTTCATCCCAACATCGCCCCGCACGCGATTTGCATCGGCGATCATTGGGCGGCGGGCGAACCACTCTGGGCGATGGTCGCGCGGATCGGCGAGATGATCGCCTACCAGAGCTACAACACGCAGAGCCCGCTCAACGGCGAAGCGGCTCGCTGGGTCGATAAGAACCTCGACCGGCTGCCGCTGGACGGGGTGAGCATGACGATCGACGAACCGGACTCCGCCGCGGTGAGCCCGTCGGCAGTGCCGGCGCCGCCCGTCGCAGCGGCGGTCCCCGCGCGACCTGCTGCACCGGCGCCGTCCTTCAAGCTCGCGCCGCCCCCGCCACCGGTCAAACCGGCGCCGCTCGATCAATTGCCCAGGGCCGTTCCGATCGTTGAGCCGGCGCCGCCGCTGCAGGTGCAGTGTCCCGGCTGCAAAACCCGTTACCGGGTTTCCGCCGAACTTGGTGCCCGGCGCGTACGCTGCAAACGGTGCCAAACGGTGATCGAGATTCCCGCCCGGTCGCCCGGTTCGGATTCTCCATGAACGAGCCACCACCTTACAGCCCGGTCCGATTCCGCCGGCATCGATCCATGCTCTTGGTGGCTGCGGGGGTCGTTCTTCTATCGCTGGTCATGCAGGTCGGGGGTGAGGAGCGAGTCTCCTTTCAGGGGCTCGGCAAGTATCCTCTGCCGCCGCTGTGTATGTCCCGCAGCTTGTTCGGCGTGCGATGTCCCGGTTGCGGACTGACGCGCAGCCTGATTTGCTTCTTTCACGGCCAGTGGCAGGCATCGTGGGAACTGCACCGTTTGGGCTGGCTCATGGCCGTGGCGATCGTCGCCCAATTCCCCTATCGGATCGCCGGGCTCTGGCGCCGGATCGATTATCCTCTGGGCCAGCGGTTTCCCAAGCTCTTTGGCACCGCGCTGATCTTTCTGCTGGTGACCGTCTGGCTCGTCGAGACCATCTGCCAGTCGGGGCCCGACACGTGAGCACGCCTTTGATGGGTGCCAGGACATCGTGCCCGGGAGGCCAACCTTTCGCCAGCAAGGCGCTGGTGACACCCGGCGGATGCGTAAGGGGTTGAGAGATAAGGGCTTGGAGTACCGGAACCCCCGACCAGAAGTGGAGACGATCGGGCTCGAACCGACGACCCCCGCCTTGCAAAAGCGGTGCTCTCCCAACTGAGCTACGTCCCCGAAGTGGGTACTCGATTCTACCCTGCCCCCTGACTTTTACAAGTCGTCTTCGGCGATCCCTGTCGGAAGGGGAGATCATCCAGGCTCTCCTTTCTTGCCAAACACCGATCGTCCTCGCGGCCTCTCGCTTCTTTCCGGGGACGCACTACAATGAACGCCCGCTGTCAGGCAGCATATCGTAGCCATATCGCTCGATCGGGATGGCTACGATACGCGCCGAATTCGAGTTCTCACCTCGGAGCCGATGACCATGTACCTTCTCGCCCATGATCTGGGGACGTCCGGCAATAAGGCGACGCTGTTCACCGTCGACGGCGAGTTGGTCGCCGCCAGAACCGAGCCGTACGATACGCATTACTTCAACGACAACTGGGCCGAACAGGACCCGGGCGATTGGTGGCGGGCCGTTTGTCGATCCGCCCAGGCGTTGTTGCAGGACATCGACGCGGGCCAGATCGCCGCGGTTGCGCTGAGCGGGCAGATGATGGGTTGCCTTTGTGTCGACCGGCAGGGCAAGCCGTTGCGGCCGTCGATCATCTACTGCGATCAACGGGCCGATCGGCAAACCGAGCGGATGCTCCAGCAGATCGACCCGGCCGAGTTTTACCGCATCGTCGGCCACCGCCCGAGCCCCTCGTACAGTATCGAAAAACTGGCCTGGATCAAGGAGCACGAGCCGCGAGTTTACGCCAAAACTCACAAGATGCTCAACGCCAAAGACTTCATCAACTTCAAGTTGACCGGTGTCATGGCCACCGATCCGTCCGATGCCTCGGGAACCAACGCCCTGGACTTGGGCACGTACCAGTGGTCGGAGCGAATCATTACCGCCGCCGGGGTCGACGGCGAGAAACTGCCCGAACTGAAGCAATCGACCGACGTGCTGGGCACGGTCACGCGCACGGCGGCCGAAGCGACCGGTCTGACTGAAGGCACGCCGGTTGTGGTTGGCGGCGGCGATGGGGTTTGCGCCGGCGTCGGTGTTGGGTGTACTCGACCGGGCGTGGCCTACAACTACGTCGGCTCGTCGTCCTGGATCGCGCTGACGGTCGAGAAGCCGGTGCGCGACGACCAGATGCGAACCATGTCGTGGGCCCATGCCGTGCCCGGCTATTTGCAGCCCTCCGGCACCATGCAAACCGCCGGCTCCGCGTTGAACTGGATCAAGAACGAGATCTGCAAGTCGGAAACCGCCCGCGCGGCGGAGGGAGGCATCCGCGCGTACGAACTGATCGACCGGCAGATCAAAACGTCGCGCCCGGGGGCCCACGGCCTGCTCTTTCTGCCCTATCTGATGGGCGAACGGTCGCCGCGATGGAACACGAAGGCCAAAGGCGCTTTCGTTGGGCTGACTCTCTCGCACACCCGCGCCGACCTGCTCCGCGCCGTGCTCGAAGGCATCACGTACAACCTGGAGATCATCCTGGGCATCTTCCGGCGCGAAATCGAGATCGACAGCATGATCGTCATCGGCGGCGGTGCCCGGAGCGCCGTCTGGCGGCAGATGATGGCCGACGTCTACAACGTCGAGGTCCACAAGCCGCATTACCTGGAAGAAGCCACCTCGATGGGCGCCGCGGTGATCGCCGGCATCGGGGCGGGTCTGTTCGAGGATTTCGGCGTGACCGATCGGTTTGTCCAGATCGAAGCCGTGCATACGCCCGATCCGGCGACCCGAGCGGCGTACCTCGAAATGATGCCCATCTTCGAGCAATGTTACCACGGTCTGTGCGACACTTACGAGCGATTGGCCGAACGGCGGGCGTAGATGAGGCAACCCTCGTGCATATCCGGCCGAAACGGTTGACCCCCCCGCCGACTATGCCATAATGCGGGCCGAGGTTCCCGTAGCGTGAATTGTTTCTCGGACAGCCGAAACCCCCGAATCCTGGAGGGCACACGATGTTGATCCCGTCCAACGCTCGATCTTGCGCGAGTCGCACTCTGCTGGTTGCCACGGCCGTGTTTCTAGCGACACTCGCCTCCACCACCCAAGCCGCCGTGAAGCAAGTAAAGCTCCAGCGGGGCATCTGCGTCGTGCTCGGGGTGACCGAGGGCGAGGGTGCGAACTTGCCCATCGACGTCGCTCGTGGCAGCGAACTGACGGTCTACTTCCAATCGCCATCAGCCCGGGAAGTCGCGGCGGTGCGAGAAGCGGCCGAGAAGGCCGGGCTGTTGGGCACGCGCGTGTTTGCCGATCGGGGCTCGTGGGACCGTATTCATCTGGCCGACAATCTGGCCGGCGCCGTACACGTGGCGCCGGGGGCCGAGAAGAAGATCGCGAGGGAAGAGATCCTGCGCGTGTTGCATCCGCGGGGCAAGGCGATCATCGGCGACGACGAACTCGTCAAGCCGTTTCCCAAGGGGGGCGCTTCGTGGAGGCATCCCTATCACGGCCCCGACAACAACCCGCAGTCGCCCGACGCGCTCGCCCGTGC
>JABMRP010001253.1 GCA_013202535.1 Planctomycetota bacterium | reverse complement strand
GCGCAATCGATCCAGAACCAGACCATCGGCAGTCCGCGAATCGGAATGCAGATGCCCGCCAAGACGGGAACGAGCAAACACATGATCAGTCCGCACTGCACAATCCAGACATTGCGCACCGGGTCTCTGATTGCCCCCGCGAAGAGGATTGCCAAGACAATGTGGGCGAAGGCAAGCCAGTCGTGCGCATACAACATGAAGGGGTAGTCCGCCTCGACCATTTCGAGTCCTTCAACGGCCCGCAGCACGAAACGGTGCAGGTCGGCGGTCGGTTCGGCGTCTCCCCAGACGATGCCGACGGCCATCTTGAGTTCCCCTACCGCCGGCCATACCGTGATGCCGGAGACGAGGAGCCCGAAGACGACGATGGCCAACATCCACTTGGCTCGCCTGAGTTGATTCATTTTGAGGCAGCGGATCGATTGGTGGCGATGCGGGTGAGACCGCCCGATGGTCTTTCGGCCGTCTCACCGCATCGTGGGAACCTGACTCTCCAGACCCGTTCTCAGAACCGAACGCTGAGCTGCGAGTAGAAGAAGTCGCTGGTGGTAAAGCCGGTGGTCGTGGTGACAAAATCGCCGGCGAACAGGTGCGAGTAGCCGAAAAGGAGGTCGGCCCGGGGGGTCATGCCGAACTTCACCACCAGATCGAGCTCTTGCCCGACGTCCTGCCCCGCCGCTCCGGTCGCATCGGTCGCGACGACTCCGCCGCCGGCGTTGTAGAGTGAATCGCGTGCCTGCTGCAATTGGAAGATGTGCCACCACACCATCAATTGCACCTTCTCGCGCGGCGAGAGGACGAGGCGGAAGTTCAGGTCCTCGATATTCTGCCGGGCGACGATGTCCATGAACCCGAAATACTTGTGCCCCAACGGGAACAACTGGTTGAACGTCTCGTTCCGTCCGTCCGTCGGGTCGCGATCGCCGGAGGCCCAATCGTAATACGCCCACAAGACAGGCTTCCACGGCAGGCAGCCGAACTTGCGGCCGACGCCCAAGGTGTAGAACCAGGCGTCGTGGTCCGTGCGGCCGTAATCGCCCCATTGATACGCCCCCTCGGCTTCCAGCAGCCACCCCTTGAGCGATCCTTCCCAACGCGAGCCGACGGTGTTGTACTCAAAATTGGTTGCACCGTCGAGTTCGAGGTAACGGAGATAGTAGGCGTTAAAGGCCTGGTTCTTCAGTCCCTTGCGGGTCAAATAGATGCCGCTGAACTCCTGACTCTGATCGGGAGCGTCGAAGTTCTTGTCTCCACCGGCATGTTGCCCAAGCGGAACGGGCCGGGTCCAGAAGGCGTCGGCATCCCACTTGGCCCCATGCCACATCACGTTGACCCCGTCGAACGTCCGACGCGTGTTGGCCCAATCCAAGGGTGAGACCAGTCGCTCGGCTCCGTAGAGCAATTCCTGCCGACCGCCGCGGATCCACAGATCCCCCCGACAGCCGTCGAACACCCGAATGTCGCCAAAGAGATTCAGCGCGTCGAATCGGTTCTCGTCGATCGGCCTGGTAGGCAGGTCCTCCCAATTGCTCATCGCGTCGATGCCTTCGGCATAGCCTCGCAACCACCCGCCGGCGTTCACGTCGGCGTAGACGCGCGTGCGGTGCAGGATGAAGTTGTCGTTGCGCCCGAGGATATGCTGATCCTCCTGGCGGAGCCGATACTCGCCGCCGACGTCGATATTGATTTGCTTGCACGCGCCCAGCTTCATCTGTTTTAGCCGGTCGCCCAATCGCGTCGGGCATGCGCCGGGAGCACTGAGATAGCTGAAATCGTTGTTGTAGTAGACGCCCTTGTACGGCTTCGGCGTGGTCTTCGGCGCGCGACGCGCGGCCGCCGACGACACGGTCGGCGGAGCGACGTCGGAAGGCGAGTCGATCACGGCCAGCGGTGCTTCCTCGGCGGCTTGCGGTTCGGCGGCCGGTTCCTGCATGGAAACGGTTTGCACGTTGAACGCGTCGCCGGCCGGGGCCGTCTCGGTCGCAACTCCGCCGAGCCAGGAGGCAGCCGGGTTCTGAAGATGCCCCCCGTCGGGGAGAGGCGCGGCCGGCTGGGCAAAAAGACTGCCCGTCGAGGCAAAGGCCAGCAAGGCAGCACAACCAATAACAACGGCGTGTCTTCTCATAATTTCTCCTTTGCCCCCACTTGAAAGCGAGGCTCGCGCTCATTTTTGCCGGCACAACCGATTTCTCGGGCGGGAACATGACAAAACGCACAACTCATGCCCCCGGATCTGATCGGCAAAACCGGACCCGCAAGGTCCGGGCAAAGTGATCGGCCGGAAAAGTCGCCCCGGTCTCCCTGACCGGACCGACCGGCCGGGCCGAATGGTTCGTGGCGCGAGAAACGTCGCCTCAGCGCAGGAAGAATAACGCCATGCTTGTGGCGTTGAGCGCCATGTGCAGCGCGATCGACGGGACCAACCGCCCGGTGCGCAAGAAGAGCAACCCCAAAAGAAGAGTGAACGGGAAGAGGACAATCGGGTCGGAGGAGACATAGTCGGGCATCCAACTCGTCAAGACCTCCAGCAGACAGTACAGCAGCGGGGCGACTGCCGCGAACGTCAGGACCCCGACCTTTACGTCCGCCCAGGATTTCTCGCGCACGACCCCGAGATCGGCCATCGTGACCCGGTGGCTCAGGCGAAGCCACAGCAGGCCCAGGACCACGGTGCCCACGCCGGCCAGGGCGCTTCCGGCCAGCAGGTAGAG
>JABMRP010001252.1 GCA_013202535.1 Planctomycetota bacterium | reverse complement strand
TACAGATTCCGCTGGGAACCGCTCTGGGGCGGATGCGAGCGGCCTTGGCGAAACTGCGAAAACGGTTGCGGCCGCATCAAGAGCCGCATGAAGCGTCGCATACAGAGACATAGTGCGGCGGAAACGCGAACGGCATCTTGCCGTGAGAATCCTGTTGGGGACGGTGTGCGATGAGACGTGAAAATCACGACGAACTCGACTGGGCCGCGTTTCGCTACATCGCCGATGAAATGTCGGCCGAGGAGACCGTCGCATTCCGGCGCCGGCTGGCCACCGACCTGTCGGCCTGTGAAGCGCTGGCCCGAGCGGTCGAACTTTCGCAGACCGTGGCAACCGCCGCCGGAGAGGAAGTTCGGCTATCTGCCGACGGACAGACGAGTCCGCGGCGGCGCTACCGGCCACGACACGTCGGATGGACGGTCGTGGCAGCCGTATGCGTGGCCGTTGTGCTGGCGATCCCGTTCTTCGCCGCTGATCGCCGGGCGGATTCGCCCGACGGGCCGAATCTGGCTGCGACACCTCAACCCCCGGGCGACGGCGTCGCGCAGTTGGCCCTTCTCTGGAGCGAAACGCGCCAAGAGATGGACTTCGCGGCGCCGGAGGATGAATCGCCCGCACCACTGCTTGTCGAGGAGAACCCCGAAGACGTCAACCCCGACGACCTCAATCCGGAAGATATTGGCGAAGCGCCTTCCTGGATGCTGGCCGCCGTCTCCGGTTTGGCCGAAAGCGGCCGGCTTGACGGGCTCGACTGAGAATCCCTGGGAGAACACATGATAGGTCGCGGTTTTTGGTCGTGTGTGGTGCTGGCGGTGTTTTTCGCCGGGTGGTCGACGCTGGACGTTGCTCGGGCCGCGGGGCAACCGGCGCCGCACGGTCCGAACAAGTCCAAGGGCCAGGAGAAGACCAAGGCCGTGCCTCACGTCACGCCCCAGCGCGAAGCCGCGGCAATGAAATTCGCCCACCAATATCACCCCGAACTGGTCGCGTTGTTGGTCTACCTCAAAGAGAACAAGGCGAGAGAGTATCATCGGGCCGTTTCCGACCTGTCGAAGGTGAGCGAACGCCTCGCTCAGATCGAGAGCCGAGATGCGGGGCGCCATAAGACCGAACTGAAATCGTGGCAACTCAAATCGCGTATCCAACTTCTGACGGCCCGATTGCGCATCGATCCCGAAGACGACGCGTTGCGTGCCCAGTTGGAAAAGGCGCTTACCGAGCAAGCCAATCTGCACAAGAGCGTGTTGCTGGCACAGCGTCGCGAGTTGGCGGCCAAACTCAAGGCGCTGGACGCGCAAATCGAGAAATCGGAGAAAGACCGCCGGAAGCAGATCGAGAGGCAAATCGAGTCGCTGGTTCGACGAAAGAAGAAGGACGGCAAGAATCCCGGCCCGGCCGACGGGAAACCCGCCACGGCTACCCGGCCTGCCCCCAAAACATTCCCGCAACCGGACATCCCCGGTTCCCCACCCGAACGTCCCCAAGTACCCGAAGCGGTTTCGCCGACGTGAAGCGGACCGCCCTTTGTTGTTTTCGTTGTCTGCCGCGGCCATTGTTTGGTGCGCGGTGCGTAACTCGTTTTTGTTTCATAAGGAGAGATGCCATGTTGCGAATCCTGTTGAGTTTGGCGTTGGCCCTGACGATCGGTCTGGCCGCGGCGTCGGCACAAGACGCCAAGAAGAAAGACGGCCCCAAGAAGGATAAGAAGCCGCCGGTCAGCGCCGAGGAGCGGGCCGCCGCCATGGAGAAACGCTTCAAGGCCCGGGACAAAGACGGCGACGGCAAGCTGACGCTGGCCGAACTGGCCGGCAAGACCGCTGCCGGCGAAGAGCGGGCGAAGAAGCTTATCAAGGCCAAGGACAAGGACGGCGACGGAGCCTTGACCTTGCAGGAAATGTTGGCCAAGCCGGAGAAGAAGGATCGCCCCAAGAAGGATCGCCCCAAGAAAGAGAAGCCGACCGAGAAGAAGCCCGCCGAGAAGTAGACGATCTTCATTGAGGGACATCGCGAGGCCCGTCGAGAATTGTTGTTTTTCCCTATACCAAGGAGTACCCGGATGTTGAGAATTCTGCTGAGCATGGTGTTCGTGCTCGGCCTGATGCTGAACGCGGCATCGGCCGAGGACGCGAAGAAAGAGGCCCCGAAGAAACCGGCCGCCGAGGCCTGCAAAGCCAAGCCGAAAGCCGACGTAGCGAAGAAACCCTGCTGCCCGCAAGCGGCCGCCAAGAGAGCGGCCCCGCCGAAACCGCGACCTGTCTCGCCGGAAGCGGCCAAGCAAGCAGCCGCCCGGAAAGCGACAGCCCAGCGGTTTGCCGAAGCGACGAAGAACCTGCCGCCCGCGGCAAGGCGTCTGGCGTATGCGAAGATGCAAGCCGGTCAGATCAAGGGCCGCGTGATGACGGCGCAGCGCGATCTCGATCGGGCCAAGGC
>JABMRP010000124.1 GCA_013202535.1 Planctomycetota bacterium | reverse complement strand
CCCCCGGAACTCCCCGGAACTCCCCCGCAGAAGGACACAATAGGTGCCAGACTGCACAATCGCAAACATCGCACGAGCTTCTCCTCACGGGTAGGCGCAAAACAGCGGTGTGACAATCACAGGAGTGATCAAAATGTCACGGTCGATGGACAAAAGGGGTCAGAACTATTTGCCTGCCCCTCTTGGCTCGAAAAGACACACAGCACGCGCATGACCCCTTTTCTGCTCGTCCTTCTGTCCCTGTTGCACGTGGTACGCGTCGAGGAAATGCCTTCGGACGCTTCAACGTAGGCAGGCCAACCGCTCAATCCGCTTTTCGCCCGTTTCGACTCCCAGGCTTACTTTTCCGTCGTGTCTTGGTTCAGCAGAATCCACGTGCCGGTCTTGCCCGCCACGACGATGTCGGGCCGGCCGTCAGCGTTCAAATCGGCCACGCAGATCTGCATGCCCATACCGATGCCTTCACCGGGACCGGCTATTGCATGTCGCGTGAACTTCCGGGCAATCTTGTCCCACTTGTAGTAATAGAGGCACTCTGGCTCTGCACTGCCTGGATCTCCGCTGAGGCCATGCGCGCGCACTCTTTTGCCGGTGATTATCTCGTGCTGGCCGTCTCCGTCGAGGTCCGCCCAAGCCAGGCCATGCGGTTGCGACCACGATTTGTCGATGAGGTGTTCCGTCCAGGTGGTGGTTCCATCGAGCTTGGGCGCACCCTGTTCCCACCAATAGATGCCGTAGTCGTGGGCTCTGCCCCAAATCAGGTCGTTGCGTCCGCTGTCGGTCAGTTTGGCCAGGACGCACGGGACAGACGGATGCGGCAGAGCGGTTTCTCCATGGAACCTCCACGGTTGGGTGAAGACATCGCCTTGAGGCCGCTCATACCAGCCGCTTTCACAGAGAATATCTTCACGTCCGTCGCCGTTGACGTCGCCAAAGGCGTAGCCGTGACCGCCATTTGGGCCAATCACGACTTGTTGCACTGCCGGCTGGCCTTCGGCGTTCTTGGTGAACTTAAGGATAACCTGAGGCTTTGTCTTGTCCCAGCAACTAACGTAGATTTCCGGCTGCCCGTCGCCGTCGAAATCGTGCAGAACGACAGCTTCGTTTTTTCCGGGAATCATTCCCAATAGGCGCCGGGGCCAGGGGTGTTCGTCGTAATGCCCACCGGGGTTTTTGTACCAACAGAGTTCCTTGTCGGTCCAACCGACTGAAATCACATCGACCCAGCCGTCACCGTCGACATCGTAGGGATGATCTCCGGTGTTCTGTAAGAGTTCTCCGTTAAGATACTCTGGGAGATCGCTCACCGGCGGGATTTGACGCACGGGGCGCGGGATGAAATCGGGAGCCGCGTACCAATGCTCGCCGGCAATCACGTCAGGCTTGCCATCCCGATTCACGTCGGCCACCGCACAGCCTTCGTTCATGTCGACGATGAGGCATCGCTTCGAGAATTCTACCGCGGGGGGCTCGGCCTGCGCGGCGCCAAATAGAATGAAACAGACCACGGCGGTAATCGTCGCGCAACAGGATTGCAGACGCATTTGGCATGACATTGCTGGGTTGCCTTTCGATGTTCATGGGGTTGGACAGACTGCTGTTTGCGCGCGCAGATTCCTACAATCATCTCCAGAATGGCGTCACACTTCCAGTTTCCACGGCGCGCGATACTCCCGATTCAGCAGGGCGTTGGCCTCGGGGTCGCCGACGAGCTGATTGTTCTGGCCATCCCAATGAATTTTGCGGCCGGCTTCGTACGACACGTTCATCAGATGGCCCACGTTGGTCGCGTAGTATCCGACTTCCACGTCGTCCTCTGGCTTCTTGTGGTTGCGTACGTTCTCCAGGAACACGTCGATATGGCGGTAGATGTCGTTGCTGTGCCGAACCTCTTCATCCGGGATCAACTTCTTGCCTGTCTCCTCCGCCGAACCCTCCTTGTCCACGATGCGGCCGCTTTGCGTCTCACCCACGATGGTGTAGCGGCTGCGATCGATCCAGAGGGTGCCCTGCGTGCCATGAAACGACTTCGAGTGCGACCTGCGTAGAAAACGGTTGGCGGGTCGTGCTGTGTACTGGAGAAGGAATCCATCCTTGGCCACCGGTCCCGGACCGTATTCGACGATGGCCGAGAACGTGTCGGGCCATTCGCGACAATCGTGGAAGCCGGCGTAGTTGCCGCCGTTGGCCATTACGGTCTTGGGCCACTTGACGCCCATCGCCCAGTGGACGATGTCGTAGTGATGCACGCCCCAGGCCACCTGGAATCCACCGCCAAAATCCTTAAACCAGTCGAAGGCATGATAGCACGGATTGTAAGGCCGTATCGGCGACGGGCCGACGTAAAAATCCCAATCCAGCTCCTTGGGCGGATCGCAGTCGGCTGGACGAAGGCCCAGGCTTCCGTAGTGCTCGGTATCCCATACCTTCACTTCCATGATGTTGCCGAGCCGGCCCGACTGGATGAT
>JABMRP010001251.1 GCA_013202535.1 Planctomycetota bacterium | reverse complement strand
TGACGATCACGTCGGCATAATCGTCCTCAAAGGGCAGCTTCTGCGCGTCGCCGGTGACGAAGCGGAGCCGTTTCTCCAGGCCGCCCTCGCGCACCCGCTTCTCGAACAACGGCTGCATGTCGGGGTCGATGTCCAGACCGATGATCGAGAATTCCGATCGCTTGGCCAGCTCGACGTCGAGATTTCCGGTTCCGCAGCCGATGTCGATGCAGACCCCGCCACGGATGCCGCCCAGTTCGCGGAGCATCCGCATGGCCGTCAAGGGGTAGGTGTGTTTCACCCGATTCTCGACGACCCAGTCGAACGCCTCGGCGTGTGTCTTGCCCGAGGTGATCGTGAAACCGGCCTTCGACTCCGACCAGAGCCGGTGACCGGTGGGTCCGCCGACAAATCGCAGGAAGTCGGCCGCTTGCGGTGTCTTTCCGACGGCGGCCGCCCAAACCGGCTGACCGCCCGGATGTTTCCAGGCAACCTTCCGGGCACCGGGCAGTTCGGCCACGGGGCACTCGTCGTCGGGTTTCGACCGGATACAGAGCACCAGATCGGCGTCGGTCGTGCCGGCCGCGACGCGATTCGTCACTTCGGCGGCCTCCAGGAATCGGAGCGCGATCCGCGATTCCGCCCGTCGCTGGAATTCCGCGGCAATCGCCTGAAGCGGTTCCTCGATCCGCGCGTCGGCCAGCACGTTGACCGCATCACCCGGTTCGGCGGCCGGCGCGACGCCGGGGAGAAAGAACATAACACAGACGAACACGAGACGGCGAAACGAAGATCGAGCCATTTTGGAGTCCTCCAGTACTACGGTGTTGTGGGAAGAATCGGCGGGCGGCTTTCTGGGCTCCGCCCACATAGTTTCTCCACGAGATGTCCACTATACGGAGCTACTCCCGTGCATCCTTCTCGCCGGCACGATCCGCTTCCTTCAACTCGGCAATCACTTCGTCGGCCAGTGCTTCCAGCATTTTGTGGACTCGTTTATCGAGGATCGGGTCGGCGCCGTGGATCAGCTCGGCCGGGTATCCGGCGTCGGTGAGTGCCTTGCCGAACTTCTCCGCCAGTTCGTCGGTAAGTGCCGCCGCCGAAACGTTCTCGGCAAGGGCACGCACCAGGACCTTCTTGTCCAGCAGCAACTCCTTCACGCGCTGGGCCGCCAATTCCTCGACATTGCCCATGATCGACGGGGCAAGTTTGGCACGCATGCGTTTCTGCGTCGCCGTGCGAATCGCCGCGATTTCCTCCGGCGTCGGGGGACCGGCCTTCTTGGCCATCCGCTCCTTCATGGTCTTCTGCATGTTGTAGGCCATCATCCGCGGCATCATGACGGTGGGCATGACTTCGGGAACCGTTTTGTGCGCGGAACGAAAAACCTCCCGGCCACGCTTCTTATCGAAGGCTTTGAGCGTGGCTTCCCATGCCTCCGCGGTCATGACGCCGTTTGCCTTGCCCTGCTGCTCGGCAGTCAGATCAAGGGCCTCAAGCATCGGCTGGATGACCGTCTTGAGTTCATCCACCGAAGGCGCCTTCCGTTCCGCCTTGTCGGTCTTATCCGGCTTGTCGGCCTTCGCCTTCTCTTCGGCCAGGGCAATTCCCGCCAAAGAACCGACGAGAGCACCGATCAATGCAACACGGGCCAGACTTCTCTTGAACATGGTGATTTCTCCTGGTGAAAGGTTGGTGGGTCGCCGCGGATGTGTCCGGTGAGCGTAACAGCCGTGGGCAGGTTACGTCAATGTTCTTGGCCGTGGTCGTCGTGGGAGTGGTCTTCCTTGCCCGTTGGGGATCTCGTTCCGCGATTCGTGGATCGCCGCGGGGGCGTTGGCAGCCCGCGTCCGTTTCTTCGCCTCGCCGAGCCGCTGCTCGGATGTGTCCAAGATGGCTTCGAGGATGTCGATCCGAGCTTCTTCGATGGTCTTCAGATGCTCATGAATCTCCTCCTTGATCTTCTTCCGCTGCGCGTCGGTGCGGGCCTGCTTGCAGTCCTGGGCGAGAGATTCGAGGCGCCCGAGGGTTTGCTTCAACCGGCTCCGCGCGTCGAGCACCTTCTCGGGAAGTTTGGCATGGGGGGGGTCGTCGGCACTCTTGGGAGCGTTCGGCTCGCCGGTATTCGGCTCACTGGCAAACGGGGAACGGGGCCCCTGCTTGGCAAGTTCCCGCATGGCCCCGGTCAGATCGGAAACGCGGACTTCCGACGCATGTTTCCGAGCCCACTCAACCCGTGCCCTCGCCCGCTGGTCGTACTCCTCCAAGACCACGACTCGCTTCCGAGCAATCGCCTGGACGTTGCCCGCCACGGCCCGAAACACGTCTTCTCTCTCTTGCGGGGTTTTTGCCTGACGTGCTTTCTCGATCAGCCCTCGCTGCCTGGCGACAAGGTCTTGGATTTCCGCGGCCGCCTCCGTGGCTTTCGGCGGCATTCCCTGAAGCTCCTCGGGCATGCCGTGGAGTCGTGGCTCCGCACCGGCCGCCCCCGCGGTGGTCATCACCACGCCGACAAACAGTAGGATGACACGTCTTGCGATCATGCCGGTTCCTTTTCTTCGTTGGTCTCTTCCGGCTCGGCGCCGGCATCCTCGCCCAGGAGCCGCACGATGGTATCGTTTTCTCGTTCGAGTTCATCGAGAAGGTTCAGCACGGACCGGGCCTCCGCCACGACGGCCTTGGTTTCCAGTTCCAACTCTTGATTCGACAACAGGGGAGATTCGTGCTCGGTCGAACCAAGAAAGACCCATCCCACCAGCAGGCAGGCCGCCAGCGACGCAACCGCCGCCGTCGACACCCACCGCACGGTCGTCAATCGTCGCCGCCGCCGGGCGACGAAAGTTGGCGTTGTTGCTCCGTCCGATGTTGCTTCCCGAGGCGAGGCTGCCCAGGTCCGAAGGTTGACCGACTCGTAGACCAATTGCACGTAGAGCCGCCGGGCTTGCGGATCGCCGCAAACGAGTTCGTCGAGCCGCGTAACTTGGGCCGGCGTGATCTCGCCGGTGAGACTGGCGATGACCAATGGGTAAAGCTCGGCGAACGCTTCATGGCTATCGGAGTGTTCGGTCATGCCACACCCTCCTCCGGCAAGTTCTTCTCAACACACTCGTGCAACGAGTGACGGATGCGCGACAGCGCCTTATAGAGTGCGGCAACACTGCGCCCCGTCTGCTCGGCGATCGCTTTGAGGGTATCCGCGCCCGAGTAACAACGCCGAAGGAGGTTGCGATGTCGCTCGGTGAGTTTCTGTAAGCAGTGCTGCAAGGCATGATAGCGGAGATCGACCTCATGACTGGTTGCCGCGACCTCCCTGGCCACGGTATCCACGAAGGTCTGGCTGAAACGCGTCTTCTCGCGACTCGCTTTCTTCCGGTATGCAAGGACCATGTAGTAGGCGATCGTACACGCCCAGGCGCCAAAATCCTTCTGGGGATCGTAGTCCGCAAACTGCTCCCACAGACGCACGTTCGTTTCCTGATAG
>JABMRP010001250.1 GCA_013202535.1 Planctomycetota bacterium | reverse complement strand
GGCCTGCTTCAGCGGACCCACCAGTTCGCTCCGCGCCCAGTGAAGGGAACCGGATACGACCAGCGCGTCTGTCTCGGCCGGGTCGTACCGCACCTGACGTGTCCGCTCGTGCTGTTGAGAAACGGCGACGCGACCCGAGGTCGTTTCGAGGATCAGCCCGGCGTCGGTGACGGCCGGGTTTTCCGCGGAGAAATGTTTGAACACGCCTCCTCGGGCCGCGGAGACGATCGTCTGTCGAGTCCCGGCTTGATGGACCAGCATTTGGGCGTCGGGCAGGTATCGAACCGAGTCTGCCGGATCGCAGTGTGCCGGTCGCGTGGGAGCCCAATCGACGTAGGCCTCGATCAGCCCGGCCAGGCGATGGGCAAACATCCGATCGTCGGCAAAGTGAGCCTGACGACTCGATGCCAGGCCTTGCAGACAGCCGTCGGCCAGATCGGCCGCATCGGCGTTGTCGGCCGCCAGCAGCTCCATGCCGTGCGGATGGAAGTGGTAGGTGCCGCGACTACCGTATTCCCCGGCGAAACTGCCGTCGGGATGCAGAAACATCCGCGCCAACGCAACCGCCCGGCGCAGCGGGGCGTCGAGCCGGCGCGTGTCGCCAAGCCGCGCGTACTGGGCCAGGCATTCGATGGTCACCGTTTGGTAGCCCGGGTCGGCACCGCCGTATTCCTCGAACCAACCCTCGTCGCTCTGCCACCCGAGCACGGTATCGATTTTTGCTTCGGCGGCCCGAGTGTAGCGGGAATCGCCGGTGATCTGCCCGACGCGCAGCAGGCCGACCGCGGCCATGGCATGATGGTTGGCCAGATGTCCGGACTCATCGTGGCCGACGATCCAATCGGCTCGGCGGATGAGCCACCGGCGCAGCGGGGGATCGTCGAGCCGGAGCAACTGGTACGCCGCGGCGGCCGCCCGAAGCGAAAAGACGGCCGCCCCCAACGCACGTTCGAAGGGATAGTAGTCGTCGCACGATCCGTCGCGATGGCTGCTTCGCGCGGCGAACCGCATCCCGGCCACGGCCAACTCGCGCACGCGCCGGTCGCCGTGCCACGCATTGCCGGGCAGTTCGATCGCATGGACCCAAGCCAGCGGCAGCACGCCTTCCTGATACATCTCGCTGGGAAAATCGGCCGTGCGATAGTGCCAGTACTGCCGGTCGAGGCAACCGTAGGTCGGCCGATAGGGATTGCGGTCGACGGCGCCCAGCAGGCGGGGAATGCCGGCCAATGCTTCGGCGAGATACGCATCGCGCAGGGCCGGATCGCGGGAGATCGAATCGTCGTCCGGTGGATCGCGGGACGCTGGAGACATGGTTGCTCGGCCGCCGTTAGCGCCGGTGGTGGGCCACGATCACTTCGGCCAGGAGTCCCAACATGCAGGTCATAAACCCGGCCACCATGATGACGATGTCCGACTCCTGCATGCTGCCGGTCCACGCAAAACTGAGCACGCTCTTGAGGACGCCGGCGGCAATCATCAAGCCGGACAAGGGCAGAAACACCTTCAAGGGACGGAAGTAGAGCACCATTCGCAACACGGTGCTCAGGTAGGCCGCCGTGTCCTTGATCGGATGAAACTTGCTTCGGCCGATACGCGGCCGGTAGGGCGTGGGTACGTACTTCACCGAATACCCGTTGGTCAGAAACGCCAGGGTCATGGTCGTCACGCAACTGAACCCGTCGGGCACCACCCAAAGCCAGGGCAGCATGGCATCGCGGCGAAACGCCTTCAGTCCGGTGTTGAGATCGGGAATTTTGTGTCCGGTGAGATAACAGGCCAGCTTGCGGATAACCCATTTGGCCGGGCGGCGAAGCCACCGCATCGTGCCCTGTTCGCTGGTTCGCGCCCCGTTCACCTGATCGTAGGCGGGGAAATAGCTCAGCAGTTCGGGAATCGCCCCGGCAGGGTAGCTGCCGTCGGCGTCGAGCATGACGACGTACTGGCCGCGTGCCTGGCGGATGCCGACCTTTCGGGCGGCGCCGGCCCCCCGGTTCCGCGGGCAACGAATCACCCGAACCGAACACTGCCAACACGAGGCGGCGAACCGCTGGGCAAGCTCGGCCGTGCGGTCGGTCGAGGCGTCGTCGACCACGAGTATCTCGTAATGCGTGGCCGTCTCGGCCAGCGCATCGACAATCTCCTCGAGGACGGCCTCGATGGCCTGCTCCTCGTTGTAGGCGGGGAGCAAGACGGTCACTTGCACGGCCTGCACCGATTCCGTCGTGGAAACGGTCGCCACTTGAGTCTGCCAACCTTCCATGGTCGGGTCCATCCCGGGAAATTCGAGGCCAACGCGGGTGCCAGCACGCGCCATAGCTTATACCACAAGCCGGCCTATCGCTCCAACCTCAATCCCCAACGGGAGAAGGGGCGCATAAAGAAAGCCGGACCACCGAGGTGATCCGGCTCGTTTCTTGAACACTCACAGCAGGAATCGACAGGGCACGCTTCCTTGCTGAATTGCGATAGCTTACGTCGCCGGGGGAGCTTCCGCGGGCGGAACCGCGACGGGCGCCTCGCCACCAATGGGATCGCAAACGTCGACCGGATCGCAAACCTCGACCGGATCACAGGGATCCGGGCAGCAAGCGTCCTGCTTGCAGCGGCTGGTCAGACGCTGCAGAAGCTTCGGACGCTTGAAACCACCGTCACAGGGATCGCAAGGGTCTTCGCAGACCGGCTCGCAAACCTCGACCGGCTCACAAACTTCGACCGGCTCACAGGGGTCGGGGCAGCAGGCGTCCTTGCAGCGCTTGGCAAGGCGTCCCAGACGCCTCTCACGCTTGCAGGGGTCACAGGGATCACAGACCGGCTCACAAACTTCGACCGGCTCACAAACTTCGACCGGCTCACAGGGATCGGGGCAGCAGGCGTCTGCTTTGGAACGATTGCAAAGGCGTTCCAGAAGCTTCGGACGCTTAAAACCACCGTCACAGGGATCGCAAGGATCCGCACAGACCGGCTCGCAAACCGCGACCGGCTCACAAACTTCAACGGGTTCGCAAGGATCGGGGCAGCAGTCGCCGCCTCGAAGCGAGCCAAGCAAACGACCAGCGTCGGCCTGTTGAGGCCCGACCAAGCCGATGCACAGCATCACGACCGCAGCCGCGACACAAAGAGTAGAAATGCGATTCATTCGAGAATCCTCCAACTGTCAGGTACCGTAGCGTAGGAATTCGCAGCAACTCCGTCAGAGACATCTTTCACTCCCCAACCCTGACGGCCTTCAGGTGGGGAGCGGCCCACACACAGCTATCGCCACCCGACGCACGCCTCTCGGCCGCCCTGTTTGGGTCAAGAGCCCGCGTCAAATGGCAACAATTATCACGCTTAGTAACATTAAGCTAGCAGGGTTCCCGCCGTTGTCAAGCGGCAAAGCGAGAATCTATGCCCATTAGAGAAAATTGGTGGACTGGGAGCTATAAGAGAATTTGCTGAAGAAATTCCCGATTGCCGTTTGCCACTGGGCTGAATGACCTAGCTCCCAAGAGGGGTTCCTGTCTCCGTCGCTCCGGAGGTATTGACTTAAATCCTTTTTGGATAATAGTTTATAGTCAATGCGCGCTATCGCCGCAAGGTGGGCATCCGCACGATTCATGGCACGGCGAGGGACAGATACCGCTGGCGGTCATCGAGAAGAAGGCCCCAAACGGGCCCCTTTCACCCAAAAGACCCCATGCCGCTGAGAAAACGACAGATACCGGCTTCAGGATACCGGTTCAAGAATACTGCCACGCTCAACGACGAATCTCCGTCGTCGAACCGGCCGGACGTTGCGCCTGGCTTGGGGCGGGCGCCGCGCGGCGACGGGCGACTTCGGCGGCAAGCGAGTTGAGCTTCCGCTCCATGTCCTGGGGATCCTCGAAATTCAGCAGCAGAGGCGGTTCGCCGACGAAGACCTCGGCACCGACCCCTGCCACGCGCCACTGGCTCGACTCGCTACGAAACATCCACAAGTATTGCGTCACGTTCGGTTTTCCGTTGCGTCCGACGTCGATCCAACGGGTCGCGACGCGCGCGCCGAGGGAGCCGATCATTTCCACCTTCTCGATCTCGAAGCGCGCCGTGTCGCTTGCCGGCGGCGTCATCTTCTTCCCCAAGTTCTTCTGGGCCAACGCCGTGAGCATCTGATTTGCTTTCGTGTCGTCGCCGGCTTTCAGCGCGCCGAGAAACTCGAGGGTCGCCGCCTTGACACCTGCCACCTCCGGTGCCTCCGCCACATCACCGGCCGCCGACGATCCATCCGCCGTGGGAGACTCGGAGACGCCGGTATCGTTCATGTTGACCGAGGAATTGCCCTCGCCCGCTGGTTCCGAACTTCCGCAACCGGTGGCCAGGATGGCGGTGATGACAAGCAGAACTCCGCGGAAACTGGTTCGCATCCGTTCGATCTCCCACATGGCTAAAGGCATCTCCTCGGGCGACAAAGTGTCGCAAGAACCGGTCGTCGCGTCAAGGCAAGATTTCGACCGACCGGGCCGAAATCGCACCCGCCCGTGGCGGGGTAACGGATCGCCGTCCCACTAAACACCCTCGACGGCATCCACCTGCTGTTGGATCTGCTCGGGCGTTGCGTCGCGCACGAGGAACCGCTTGCGGGGCGAGGTTTCGCCGCTGAGCAGTTCGAACTGCGATTTCCGCAGGCCGAGCGTCTTGCTCAGCAGGGCGATAATCGCCTTGTTGGCTTTGCCCTTCTCCGGTGCCTGGGTGACCGACACTTTCAACGCACCGTCGTGGCAGCCTTCGACCGCGTTGCGGCGGGCTCCCGGACGGGCGCGCACCGAGAGGATCGTCCCCAGCGGGTGAGCTTCCAGGCGGATCATCGGGCAATTCCCTCGTACAAGGCCGACCCGACGCGCACGATCGTGGCCCCTTCCTCGACGGCCACTTCGTAGTCGCGACTCATGCCCATCGACAGTTCGTCCAGCGCGACGCCCTCCGGGCATTGCCCGGTCAGCCGGTCGCGCAACTGGCGTAGCCGGGCGAAATGCTCCCGCGCCGCATCCTGCCCCCCTTCCAGGCCGGCCATGCACATCAGGCCGCAAACCCGAACGGCGGCATAGTCCGCCAGCCCGCGAACCACCGGCTCCAACGCATCGGGGTCGAAGCCGCCCTTGGCCGCGTCGCCCGAGACGTTCACTTCCAGCAACACGGACACCCGTCGCTCGGTTTCCTCGGCCACCCGGTCGATCGCCCCGAGTAGTCGAAGGCTGTCGACCGACTGGATCATCTCGACCAGCGGCACGGTGCGGCGGACCTTATTTCGTTGGAGATGACCGATCAGGTGCCAGCGGATCGGCAAGTGGCGCAAGGCGGCGGCCTTGGCCGAAAACTGTTGCGGCCGGCTCTCGCCCAACACAACCGCGCCGGCGGAGACCAAGGCCTCGACGATTTCGGGGCCGACGTATTTCGTCACGGCCACCAAGGTGATTTCGTCGGCCGATCGCCCGGCGCGGGCGGCCGCCGCGGCGATCTTCCGGCGAACCGTCTCCAGATTGACCGCGATTTGTTCGACAAGGCCGGACATGGAGTCTTTCCGCGGGATGCTTCACCCGCTCACCGATCGGTCGTCACACGGACGATCGCCCGGGATGCGTTGTGCAAAAGGGTACACGAACGATGTCGACTGAAAAGACGTTGCAGTTCGGCCGGTTTGGAGATGTGGGCGATTTCCAGATCCTCGACCAACACTTGGTCGAGGTTGCCAAGCAGGTAGATCTTGGCCCGTTCCTGGGCACGGGCGAGTTCCATCGCGGGCAGCGTGCCGGGGGGCCGGTGCTTGTCGATGCGCTGCAACGCGGCGTCGCGCGATCGCTCTTCGACCAACCACGCCAGCGCCGGGGGAGGCTTGTCGACCAACTCGCAACAGACGGCAATCGCACCCCCATCGTCGACCAGCGCTTCGGCGGCGGCCAGCGCACGGCCGACGTTGCGCCATGTTTGCCGGCCGACTTCGCCGGGGATCCCGGCCAACACAAGACTCGATCGAGCCGGGACGGTCGAGCGCCAGGCTTCTCGGTACAGATCTTGCCCCCGCCGATGCACCGATTCGACGGCGCCGGCCAAAACGTGCAGCACCCCCTCGGCAGAACCGGGGACCACCTGGATGGCAAAAACCACACCCAGCAACCAGCCCACGTGCTCCACTTGCTCGATCAATCTCCGGGTGGACGACGACTTCGCCAGCGCTTTGCCTGCCGGCTTCTCGCCACGCACGCGGAACCGTCGCTGGGTCGCCGAGTCGGAGAAGGTGGGAAACAACAGGCCGCAGGGGCTCAGTTCGTCGGGGGTTCCCCGGCCGCGAATGCACCCGATCGGGATCACGACGTCGGCCTCCAGCACGGCCCGATGCACGACGATCGGTTCTCCGGCCTCGTCGGCCGCCAGGTAGCCAACCGCATCGGAGCCGTCCGGATCGTGCGTGACCAGGGCGACCTGCTCGGCCAACTCCGGCG
>JABMRP010001249.1 GCA_013202535.1 Planctomycetota bacterium | reverse complement strand
TCGGCAGGCCATCACCCGGGCCATTGCCGACCAGGCCCGGACGATCCGCATCCCGGTGCATATGATTGACGTGCTCTCCAAGTTGCGAAATACTTCCAAGAGGCTCTTGCAGGAACTCGGCCGAGAGCCGACAACAGAAGAGACGGCCCGAGCGGCCAACCTCTCGATGGACGAGACGCGGCGAGTGCTAAGTATCGGCCGGCACCCAGTAAGCCTTGACCGACCGGTCGGAGAAAGCGAAGATAGTTGTTTCGGAGAGTTTATTGAAGATAAGGGGGTATGGAGCCCCTCCCGATCGGCCCACCATGAATTGCTCAAAAAGAAAATCGATGGCCTGCTCAAGACGCTCACCTATCGCGAACGGGAGATTATCCGTTTGCGATACGGCCTGGGCGACGGCTATACGTATACCTTGGAAGAGGTCGGCCGCATCTTCAAGGTCACCCGGGAGCGAGTCCGCCAGATCGAGGCGAAGGCGGTCCGCAAACTGCAACATCCCGTGCGGAGCCAACAGCTCGCCGGCTACATCCCGGAAGTCGCGAGTTGACAGTGCGGTCAAGCCGCCGGTCGAAAGATCGGCGGCTTTTTTTACGTTCTTGTGGAGGGAAAAAGGGGACTGGTCCAATTTGTGCGAAGCACCCTGCCGGCCGTTCCGGCAAATTGGACCTGTCCCCTTTTTCCTGACGATCCCATTTCTTTCTCCCCGTAGAGCCGACTGAATATCACAATGCCCGAACCCATTGCTTCCGACGACGCCGTTTCCCACAAGACCATCTCCGGCAGCTCACTGCGCCGCGTGCATTGCATCCACCAGCAACTGGGCGATCTGCGCGAGCGGCTCGATCGTGGGCCGAAAAAAGTGGCCGCCCGACGTGCCAACGTGGAACACCAAGAGAGTCAATTGGCCGCGGCCAAGGATCAACGCACAAAGCTGCGCATGGCTTCCGACGAGAAGCAGGTCCAGCTCAAGGGGGGGGAAACCAAGATCGACGAGTTGAAGATCAAACTCAACTCAATCAGTAGCAATCGCGAGTATCAGGCATTGCTGGACCAGATTGCCGCCGGTGAAATGGCCAATAGCGTCTTGGCCGATGAAATCCTCGAAGCCCTGGAAAAACTCGACCAATTGCAGGAGAAGGTCACCGCCGCCGAGTCCGCCGTGGAGAAGGCACAAGCCGAAGCCGAAAAAGTCCTCCGGGAGGTCGAAGAAGAAAAACCTTCGCTGCAAGCGGATGTTGACCGGCTTGAGATCGACCTGATCGAGAGCGAAAAAGCCCTGCCCCGCGACGTGCGAGATTCCTATCAGCGGGTGGTCCGCGCCAGAGGAAGCGACGCCTTAGCCGCGGTTGAAGGCCAGATATGTACCGGATGCAATCAGCAGATCACGCTCAACGCATACGCCGACTTGATGCTCGGCAAGCCCCTCTTCTGCCCCATGTGCGGCTGCATGCTCTACGTGCCCGACGACGAAGGCTGAGTAACGGGCCGAAGACCTATTCGTTCTTCAGCGTATTGTACATGTCCAGCGCCTCCTCGGCCTTGGCGCCTTCGTGGACGATCGACATGACGGCTTTGAGCATCGCGATCGGGTTGTCGGCCTGGAAGATGTTTCGACCCATGTCCACGCCCGACGCGCCTTGGTCGATCGCCTTGTAGGCCATCGTCAGGGCCTCGATCTCGGGTAGCTTCTTGCCGCCGGCGATGACGATCGGAACGGGGCAGCCGGCCGCCACCTTGTCGAAACCCGGCTCGCAGTAATACGTCTTGACGAACTGCGCGCCCAACTCACCCAGCAGTCGCGTGGCGAGCCCCAGGTAGCGGGAGTCGCGGGCCATCTCTTTACCCACCGCGGTAACGCCGAGAGTGGGGATCCCGTGGCGCATGCCGGTGTCGGCCACCTTGCAGAGGTTGCCGATCGACTTGTGTTCGTACTCCGCGCCGACGTAGACCTGGACGGCCATGGCCGAGGCGTTGCAGCGAATCGCGTCGTCGATGGCCACGCCGACCAACTCGTCGCTCAGTTCCCGCAGGATCGTTGCCCCGGCACTCACCCGCAAGCAGACCGGCTTGTTGAACGTCGGCGGGATACAGGTTCGCAGCGCGCCGCGGGTACACATCAACACGTCGCAATGCTCGGCCAGCGGCACGACCTGGAGGTCCATTCGCTCCAGGCCCGAGGTGGGGCCCATGATGTAGCCGTGGTCGAATGCCAGCATCACCGTCTTGCCCGTGTCGGGGCGGAAGATGCGCGACAGACGGTCCTGCATTCCCCAGTCGTAGTGGCAGGAGCCTTTGAGAAAGTATCCATCGGTGGCGACGGGAATGTCCGTGGCGAAACTTTTTGCGTCTTTGTTGCCCGATTGATCGGCCATGTTGTGGAGTGTCCTTTTCTTAGTTCTTGATTTGTTTGGATTATGCCGGGCACGAGTGCCGGGGCCAGACTATTCCGCCTGAACTGCCGCGGCAAACCCCTGAAACAGCAACGACACCGAAGTGGCCCACGGGTCGACGTG
>JABMRP010001248.1 GCA_013202535.1 Planctomycetota bacterium | reverse complement strand
GGTTGAGGCAATGCAATGCCGCTGCGTGGGTCACGAGCCGGTTGAAGAATAGCAGGTTCCCCAGGTTCTTCTTCCACCGGCGGTAGTTCTGGGCCAGACGCGTCATGCCGCCGTGTGGGCAGATGACATAGGCAACGCCGCTCTTCCTTAGTTTACTGGCAATGCGTGCATGGACGGGGATGTACGTGCTGTGGAAGATCACCAGGTCGGGCCGATGGAAGGGGGCGGGCAGATCGATCTTGCTTCCGCTGCCCAGCAGGGCTTGGCGATGGAAGATCGGGAACTTCGTCTCGGAGGTGTCCGGTTGCCCGGCCACCGTCGGTACTAAGGCCGCTTGGACGTCGTCCCGAAGATTCAGGGCTGTGATCAGGCTGGGTACACATTGGCTAAGGCCGCCAATGTTTCCCGGCCGAGACGGAAATGCATGCAGTAGGATCACGATCCGCTCCGTTAACGTTTGTCCCGTAATTTTCCGGAAGTATCCCACGAGCCGACCCGCTGCAAAGGTCTCCGAGATCGAACCGTATCGTCGTAGCGACCGTTGGAGATCGGCCGGTTCGACCCGGCGGAAGCCGCCAGCGTATGGGGACCGTTTCCCGTGGCTCGCGGTGCGGACAGCATCGCCAGCACAAGCGATCCGCAGGCGATCCACCCGGACTGTCCCCAAACGTCCAGGGTCGCCGACGCCACCAGCATGCACGCCAGAAACGCTTGTCGGTTGACCGTCCCGTCCTGAATGTCTAGCGATCGCGCCCTGCGCATCATGGCCGCCAACAGGCAGAGCCCGGGGATCAGGCCAACAAAGCCGTGGGCCAGCAGCCAATCGACGTAGACGCTATGGCAGCTCCTGACCAAAACGCCGCGGTCGTCGGTCCTGGCACTCTCGTCGAACTGTCCCAGGATCAGGCGTTGCCTTCCTGTCCCGGTACCTATCAGCCTGTATTCGGGATTCGACCACCAGACCCGGATGGCGTTTTTCCAGATATTGGTGCGGCCTCCGAATTCGCCTAAGCCCGCTCTTTCGCTGCCGCCAAGCCGTTCTTGGAGTTTTGCCCAGGGTGTGACGTCGGCGGACGCCCAGACAAACATCGTCACCCAGAGCAGCATGCAAAATGCTGCAAGCAAACCCTTGCACTTGCTGGTTGGCAGTTTGCGTGTTCCCCACACAAGTAGCATCCCAATCCCGACGAACCAGGCCGCAAAGGCACCTCGAGAAGCCGTCGCGATGCACCCCAACGAAAGAGGAACGGTCCAGGCAAGGCTGAATTTGACCGACCGGGCAGTCGTGCTCCCGGCCCGCTCTGTTGCTTCTCCTCGCAGGTGGAGAATAAACGCCAAGACGGAGGCAAACGCGAATTGCATGCCCAACCGATTGGGATCTGTCATGCGGTCCAGGCCGTCTTCGGATCGCAGAAGGCCGAGACGGAACGTCGACCATTGCAGGACGCCGTTGCGAGCCTCGTATTCAAAGTAGACGAGCAATCCCAGCGTGACAACGGAAGCAAGGGTGAATGTCTTCGCGCAATACCACCACCAACGATTCTCCACGATCATCGCGGCACATGGCAGGGCGATGGTCAAATAGACGGCGAACCGGAGGCCTCCGTGATCCGCCAGATTTCCCGCGTGAAGCAACCCCACCCAGGCAATCAGAATGCAAGCCACGACGGGCCATTCCCGGGCGAAGCAGTGGGTCCTAGACCAGACCCACGCACCGAAAACCATGGCCGGCAGAAACACGCTCCCGGCCAAAATGCGAGGCATCGCAACGCCGAAGGTTTCGCTGAGTGTCGGGTAGAGAGGCGCCAGCGCCGAAACGACCATCACCAACGCCAGAGAGAACTTAGCCATTCGAGCTGCCTTCCGCCGTGAGTTGCGTCTTTCGAGCCCTGCCAAATCTGGTGGAGCCCTCCGCCGTTCGCATGTTCAATTGCCGGTCTTGCGATGCAACTCCCACGCACGATGCACGCATGTTTCCAGGCCTTCTTGGGCCGCAAGTTCGCCCCGCGTTGGCAAGTGACCTACGCGTCCTTTCGGGCGACGATGAACAAGACATTTTTCATCCACGGAATGAGTAAGCAGATTGGCCGCAACAGAGACGCTTTCACGGTGCCCTCCTGGGATCCGAAGCCCAGAAAGTACTCGGTCTTCACATGGGTCAATCCGGCCTGCGTCACCGCGTCAACCAGTTCCGAGGCCACGTATTCCCGACGGTGGACGTGCTCTTGGTCATAGCTGGTGGCTTGAAGAGTCAGCCGCGCGTCGGGCATCAACGGCCTGCCGCACATCAAACGCAAGACATTTGGGAGTCTGGAGAAATTGGGGGTGCTCATCACCAAATGTCCACCGGGACGCAAGTGTTTCGATAGTGCCCCAATGTGTTGATACGGCGAGATCGGCAGATGTTCCAGGACCTCGAAACTCAGAGCCAGATCGTAGGGCTCGGTCGTGCCGGTCTGCCAATCGGTCGTCAGATCTCCTCCGATCGTGCGGAAGCCAAATCGGTCGTACTCGGCCTGATGAGCGCGAATGGCTTCCGGAAACTCGACCACGGTCACTCGTGCCCGAAAGATTTGGGCCAGGAGCTTCTCCACATAGGCTCCGCCGGCTCCGGCCGAAAGGATCCGTGAATCCGGCTCCGTCAGCTCGGCGCAAATCTCGAAAGTTCGGAAGTTTCGCCGGGCCGAATTGTCCTGATACTCGGCCGCATGTCGAGTCATTCGGCGGCCTTCCTCGGTACAGAACGCGAGGAACTTGCCAAAACCGAGTTTCGCCGGAGGGCATGAAATTCTGGCTGATGTCATGGGAACGGTCTCTCCTTGACCCTGGATACCCGCACTGGAAGGAGGAGGCGGGTTGTATCGAGTCGTTCGGTTGTCCGGAAGGCCCGTATTTCAAATCATCACGGTGATGATCGATTGATCCAATGGGCGGACAAGCCCCCGCGGCTACTTTCGAGGGAACAGAATATACTGGCTCGCAATCGCGGGGATCGCGCATTATGCTGCTTTTCGCTCTTGTTGGTCCGGCTTCTCCTCGGCGGGTTGGGGGCTCTGCGAAGCGGTCTCGTCGGCGTGCCGTCTGACCGTTATCAAGTGAAAGCAACGGTGAATCGAGCGGCGAAAGAAGGCCGCCAAACCAATGGCGCCGGCGACGATCAACTGAAGGAGGATTGTCCCCGACGCAGGATCGACGTAGGCCAAGGGATGCAAGTGAGACATATTGGAGAATCTCCACAAGGAAAGGGAGGTTGGAGGGTGAATGACAAATGCGTCCCCAGGATTTGCACATTGGGTAGGCCGGAGTTGCAGCAGTTGCCCGCTGATCTCTAACGCGGAGTTCGGTCATTCGCAGGCGCCCGTTCCGCCACCCGTACCTTGGGCGGGTCCTGAGGCTGCTGGCCTTGAGCGTGACTCATCCGATCGATCAGGGCGAGTGCCCCTTGTCGGTCGGTGTCGCCTCGCATGACCATCTCCAGCAGCGGCTGCATGCGCATCGTCTCGAACGGTTCGTCCAACCAGACGGATTCGGTCTGGCCGGGCATCTTCACAATCAAGGGTATTCGGCGATCTTTCATGCCAGCTTGTTGCATGTCGGGGTCGGGGTCGTGACGCCAGGTATGGTCCGACGTCAGAATGATCATCGCACGGTCGAACCTGTCGGCCTTGCGGAGCCGGTCGACGATCTCCCCCACGAGGCGGTCGAGATAGCACAACTGGCGGTGATAGCCCTTCACGGTATAGCCTTTGTCGCCGGCGGGGACCGGGCCGGCATAGCTCCCGTCCCCGTTGAATACGAACGGGGCATGTGGGAATGGCCAGTGGAAGAAGGCCAGTGTGTTGTTCGGGCAGTGATCGAGTACGTCGAAGACTTGTTGCCGAAAACGCCGAGTTCGGTCGTAGCCTATCCGGGAGACCTTGGCTGAGCGTATTCTGTATTCCAGGCCGAGCGACAGCGGGTCGTTGCCGTAACGTCCATTCCGTGCGGCGGCCCCGGCCATTTGCACGAGAAGGTCTCTGGTGTGATCCGTCCAGCCAGCCAGGCCGGCGCGCGGTGGAGTCAGGGCTCCACATCCGCCATAGTAGTCGACGCGGTCACGCATGATCGTGGAAAATGATCCTAAGAAGCTTCCTACGAACGCGGTCTTATAACCGTATATCGAGGCCGGGCCGAAGAACGTCGGAGCCGAATCGGCCGGGACACATGCATCGTCCGTTTCCCAGAATATTCGACCATCGATCGGCCGAAGCCGGCCTTCATCCTGATACACCAGCGCGGGGACCGAGAGGTCTGTGCATGGACCGGGTGATCGGGCCTTGGTAAACACGATCGCCTGTTCGCTCAAACCACGGATATTCGGCAGGAAGGAATGGAACTCGCGCCCGTCGGCGGAGCGAACGAAGGACCACTCGTCGAAGAGGAAGATGAGGACCGGTGAAGCTTCGTTCTCGTCCGGCAAGATCACGCCGCGTGTGTTCTGGGGCTCGGCCCCGCGCACGCGATTCAGTCCGGTTGACGCGCTCGTCTGAAACGCCGTGGCGGGATCTTGTCTGATAGGCCGCGCGCCGAACGTATCCCAACTACACATTTGCACGAACAGGATCGGTACGAGCGGAAACATGATCAGACAGAATGAAGTCGCCGGCCGCATGAGTCGGTCGCGGGCAACGAACAGAAGGGGGACGGCCACCACCCAAGCAAGTGTTATCGGCCAGCCACAACTCTTGCGGCCGCCCTGGGTCAGCGAGCCATCGCCGCAGTCGAAACAAGCCGAAATCGTCCCTATCACCCCCATGGCGACGAGCAGAAGAAAGGCAAATCGGGCAAGCGATTTCAGCCATCGTCGCTTCGAGCGATTGACCAGCATGGCTCCCAGAGTGAACAGCAACCCCAACAGCACGACGTCCAGCAAGATTGCCGCTCCGTCGATGGCTTTCCACCCCTTAGCAAGGCGGTTTGTTTCGTCCGACCAGCAGGCAATCTGGCCACCAAACAAGAACAGGGCGACAACGAGGCAGATCATCAGTTTTCGACCGATTCGCCGCAAACTCCCCAAACCGGTGATTCGACCGTTGCCCTGAGTCTGTTCCGCAGTTATCACGTTTATCCCTCTTGGCAGTCGTAGTCAGTCGCTTGCCCCGTAATCCGGCTGTTCCGGCGATTCTTGCAGCAAGCCTGAGAACCGACGGATTCCGGCAGGCTACAGAAGAAGCGGGAGGATTGTATTGGGCCGGTTCGAGAAGAGCAAGGTCACTTCCGGCCACCCCATTCGCCGCATTTCTCCCAAACGGCCCCGGTTTCTTCAGAACATACCGTGAGATACGTCCCGTTGCGCCGTGGTGTCGTCGGCAGATAAACCGCCCTTTGCAGCGCTGGCACTCCGCGCGAGATCGGCTCGCTTCTCCGTGATCTCCTTGAACTTGGCAGGCAATGCGCGATGGTCGGGCTTCCGCGCCAAGCACCATCGAAGCTGGCGAATCGCCGCGTCGAATTGCTCTGCCTCCGCCAGATATCCCGCCAGGCGAAAATGGGCGGCGTAGTTGGCCGGGTCGGATCGAATGGCCATCTCGGCACACTCGACCGCCTGCGTCGTGTCCTCCAGCGACTGATGCATTTCGGCCGCCTGAAGCCACCAATGCCTGGCGCGGCAACTCGTCAGGTTCTTCGCTTTGTCTTCCATCGCGCACACGTACCGGCGGCGAAGCGGGATCAACGCCTCGTCGGGCAGGAACTCCCTGTACTTTTCGTGCAAGAGGCGTAGTGCCGGCAACGGGGGGTCGAATTTCTCCAGCATGAATTCCGGGGGGACGCCGCGTCTGGCGAGCATTTCGATGAGTTGCCGCTGGAACTCCCAGCCGGAGTGGAAGGATCGTTGCCAGAATTCCAGCCCCTCGGTCAACCGTCCGGCCAGTACGGCTTCGCTTCCCGCGGCCATCAGAACGGCACCGTCGTGGGGCCGTACGATCAACGCTTGCGCAAGGTAAGCTTGCTTTGCTCCTTGCGTATCGTCTTCCAAGAAGCAGAGGTCGGCCAGATACACGTATCCTCGCCCTTGCAGAGGGCAGAGAGCCAGACCCCGGCGAGCGGAGTTCGCGGCCTTTTCCAGCAGATCGCGGCGAGGGAGCACTCCCGGGGCGGCCAACCATTGCCGTGCCCGGGCCGTTCCGCAGCGGGCAACCGTGACCAAGTAGGCGTCGCGGATCTGGACCAGCGGCATGGCGTTGCGCGCTTGGCTCTGATCGAGGTCAAAGTAATGCAGGTAGGCGGCTGCCAGCCGAATATGGGCTCTGGCGTGTCCCGGATCCCAGCGAACGACTTGCTCCAAGGCGTCGATCTTCTCTTGTGCCGCGGGCAAGGAACTGGCAACCGTTGCCTCGGCGTCGTCGCGTGGGGCACCTTCAGAAGTCCTGTCGACGATCAGATAATGGTGCCAATGCAGTTCGGCAATGATCGAACCGGCGCGAGTCGCCACGATCCAGACTCCGAGTCCCACCAACACACCCACCACCGAAACGGCGATCGGTCGGGGCATCGCGAACGTCGTCTGTCGGACGCTGCTGTGCCCCCCCCCCGTTTCCTGCTCCCGTCTCTCACCTTTTCTCGCGGCCAATTGCTGCAGGCGGCATACGGCCCCGATCAGAATGACCAGCACGGCGGTACAACCGGGAACGTACCAGACGAAGTCGACGCCCGAGTGTAGACCACTGGCCGCCAAGGTGGCGGCAATGGCGCCGGCACACACAAATGCCCGGGTCGAAGGCGCCGCCCACAACGCGCGGGCACACCACCAGACGCAGAGAATGATCGCCGCGCCCAACAAGCAGAGCCCAGCCAGACCGGTCTCCAGGCCGATTTGCAGGTATCCGTTCTCGGCGTGCGTAAATTCTTTCGGGCTCGTCGATTCCAGATACATCGGGTTGACTTCCACGTGGCTGCCGACACCGCTTCCCAGAATCGGAAAATCGGGGATCGCATGGATTGCCGCGGTCCAGACCGCTCGCCGAGCCCCGGCGCTGTCCAACTCGTCGACGGACCCGGCGCTGAAGTCGTCGAGGCGATTGGAAACGCGGTCGAATCCGTGGATGAATAACGATGCGCCGACCACCAGGGCAACGACGGCCGAGACGCCGACGAACTTGAGCCCCGCCCTCTTTGCCCGGTACTGCACGGCCACGGCCACTGCCGCGGCCAGCAACATCGCCAAAGCCCCCCCTCGCGAGAGAGTCAATAGTCCGGCCAAAAGGACGACTCCCAGAGCGAAGATTCGACTGAAGGAGAAGAGCTCAGTTGAATCGCCGAAGCGAGGCTCCCGGTCCCAGCGAGTGGATCCACTCCGCTTCCCGCCGCCGGACTGGACCCACCAGATGATCGGTCCGAGACTCAGGGCGAGAAAGTGGGCAAGATGGTTGCGGTTGGTGAAGGCCCCCTTCACGGCGTCATTCGTTGAAGAGTAGGGGTGCTCGTAGCACCAGAAGAAGCGGCCGTTGCTGGTCAGGTACTGTACCAAGGCGAACACGGCCATAAGGACGGCCGAGAACGCACACCATCGCAGCAGGCGTTCCACGTCGCCGACGCCCTGGATTCTCTGCACGGTGACAAGAAACAGCAGGGCATAGGCCACCAGCAGAATCAGTCCCGCGCGGGTAGCAGCGGGAGTCAGCGAAACCCGCGACCAGTCGCCGAGCTTTCCGGTTGCTTCGCCGCCACCTTGCCACAACGGCAAAATGGCGGAGGAGTGAGAGGCAAGACGTTCGTACCAGGCGTGAGGCAGAGGGGCTAACTGCAGCAGAACGAGAGCCACACAGCCGGTGAGCAACCACTCCGCGCCACTGCGCCGCCATTTTCCGCCGTGGCGGGCACTTTGCTGTACGGCCCAGGCAAGGGCCGCCAAGACGGCTGCCACCACCAGGACAAATTGCCCCAACGCCTGTCGCCCTCCCATTAACATGGGAACGACAAAGATGCAGCAAAAAAGACAACCGTCAATCATCCGCACCGAAAACGCTTCAGCGCGGTGTACGTCTCGGGGACGGAAATGCGATGGTTGGTTTTGCTTTTGGCGGTCGTGAGCCTCGAACATCTCTTCCTCCCCGCCGCCGGCCGAATCGGGCGGCAATCGTCACGCGACTCTCCGGGGAACGATCGGAGAGGGATCGGTTTGCCGGTCCGTCGCCGGCCAATTGACCGTCATCCGAGACGCGGCGTCCTCGGCCTCCGGCTGCATCTCGTCATCGGCCTGATCGCTGCCGTAGCCGTACCCGGCATCGTATCCATAGTTGTCCCCATAGCCCATGCTGCCGCCCGAGTCCGGAAGGTTGACGACGACTCCCAAGATGGGGATCTTGAGCGCGGCACACTGTTCGATGGCCCGAGTAATCAACCGGCGCCGATTCTTCTCCGGTTGCACCACCACAAGCAGTCCGTCGACCAGTCTTCCCGTAACCGTGGTATCACTCGTGGCCAGAATGGGTGGGCTGTCGATGAGGATCTGATCGTAAACGGTCTCGGCCCAGGAGAGCAACTCGGCGAACCGCGGGTGCGAGAGCAATTCGGCGGGATCCGCGGGACGCAGCCCAGCGGGCAGGACGTCCAGATCGTTGATTCCGGAGGATTGAATGTGGATGGCGGCTAGCTTCGCAACGTCGCCTTCGTCGCGAATAATCCCGGCCAAGCCTCCGGTGCCGCGCATACCCGCCAGTGCCGACAACCTGGGACGCCGCAGGTCGGCGTCGATCAACAGGGTTTTCTTCTGTGCTTGGGCAAAGGAGACCGCCAGATTCGTCAGAATCGTCGTCTTTCCGTCACCCGGCGCCGGACTGCTGACGACGACCCGGCGCGTTTCGCCATCGCTAAAGGCCATCGCCGTACGCAGGGTACGGAAGACTTCGCTCTCCGTGGTGTCGGGTGCCAGATTCACCGGCACGGTCTCCAGACTCTCGACGTCGCCGATCTTCAGCTCTCGAACCACGGCCACCACGGGTACGCCCAGATGGCTCTGAATCTCTTCCAGGGACCGGAAGCGGTCGTCGAGTGCGTCGACGGCGTAGACCAGCGCCAAGCCGATCCCCACTCCGACAATCAGGACCATCAACAGAACTCGTGCCAGGTTGGGCGAAACGGGGGTAGCGTCGACCTCGGGGCTGCTGATACGTCTCGTGCGAATCTCCTGCCCTTCCTGCCCGAAATCGAGAGTAGTAATACGGTTGAGCAGGGTTTCGTTTCGCGTACGCAACCAATCCCGATCGTGCTCGACGAGTTCCAGCCGGGCCAGTTCGCCGTTCATCAGGATCGCCTCCTTTTGGGCGGACTCGTACTCGCGGTCCAACCCCCTCTCATGCTCCAGCGTTTCCGCCAATTTCTGCTCGGCCATCGCCAGGAGCATCGGGGCGATCTTCGAGCTTTGAAGACGCTTGAACTGCTCGCTGATCTGCCGCGGATACTGGTGCAAGTAATCCTCGATCATTCGTGCTCGATCGAGCAGGGCGGTGATTTTAGGGTGCGCGTCGCCGAGCTCTTGCCGTAGCGACGCCATTTGCGCCCGCAGGTTGAGCAACTCCTGCCGGAGAGAGGCTTGTGTCGTCGCGTCGCCGGCCGACAACCCCAGATTACCCAGCAAGACGTCCTGTCCCACGACGTTGGCAATTGCGACGAGATGCTGCTGCAAGTCTTCCCCACGATAGACGGCACCGCGAATCGCCGCCAACGTCGCTTCCTGGGCGAGGCGTTCTTTATGCACCTCCACCAGACTGTCGTGAAAGGCGATCGTCCGCTGGACTGCCGGCGGCGTCACGCGATCATCCGTTCCGACTCCCAGTGCTCCGCATCGTTCCCGCGTGTCCAGGAGTTCGACTTCTTTGTGGGCGAGCTTTTCGGCGACGTCTTTCTTTTCGACGTTGAGCATGCGGAGGATTTCTCCCGACGTGCTCTTGTGCGTTTCGTCCATGAACTCGGTGTACGCTTCCACCACCGCGTCGACCACTGCAACGGCGGCCGTCGGACTCTTGGAGCGGTAATTCACCACGATGATGTTGGTTTGCCAAACCGACGAGGCCGACAGATTCGCCCGCAATACATCGACCTCCGTGCCCTCCGGCGCTCCGTGGAAGTCGACGCGGTCCTCCGGCGAGAGTTTCTTCAGTGCATTTTCCAGCACTTCCGTGCTGGCGAACAGCTTGACGTAGGTCGGCATCAAGCTCTTTTCCTTGGAGACTTCGGAACTCATCGAGGTCTTCCAGAATTCCGCCCCCGTTTGCAGGACCAGCAGCGAGGCTTCCGCGGAATAGTATCGGGTTGCCGTAGCGAAATAGAGCCCCCCGAGCAAAGCCGTACCCATCAGCGAAGCGAATACGAGTTTCTTGCGATGGCGCAACGCGACCGCGAATTGCATCATTGCATGAACGATGTGACCGTTTGCATGAGGCCGGGATTCGGCCGTCGGCGTGGCGGGCTCTTCCATTATCTGCTACTCATTCCGTACACTTTGCGAGGTTGCGTGGTTCCGGGGCTCTCCTTCGCCCGAAGCTGCCTTTGCCGCAGCGGCGGTCGAGTTCCCGGATTCAATACGAGCGGATCCCGTCAAAAGGCCGTGAGTGGGTTTACTCCGATTCGCAGGAAGCTCCGAAGAGTATCGACAATGACGGTTGCCGGTGTTTCTTCAACGCTGACCAGGTCTCCCGGGGCCAGTCGCAAGTTGGCCTTGCCGTCGTGCTTGGCTTCTTTCACGCTAACCTCAATGACGACCGGCCTTGCCTCGGTACCGGTTCGCCGGGTTACCAGTACCTTGTCGGCCACTTGAAGTGTGCGCCCTCCGGCCAAGGCGAGCGCGTCGAGCACGTACAGGGGTTTGCTGGGAGTAATCTCGAACTGGCCCGGTTTTCGCACCAATCCGATCACGTGGATCGGGTTGGAATCCTGCTTCATCACCATTACCACGTCGCCGTCCTCCAGATTCATCCCCCCCGTGGAGCGAGCCCCGGCATCAATTAGATTAACCTCGAACGTTCGCGCCGGTTGCGACACGGGCATGGTATAGCCGGCCAGTGAGATGGAATTTCCGGAGGCAACGTTTGGCCCACCGCTTCCCGGCCCACCGCGACCCGGCAAAGCCGAACCGGGAAGTAAACGGCCGGGACGACGAATCCTGATATTCGGAGTGGCCTCGGGTGTCAAGCCGCCGGATTTCACCAGTGCCGCCAGCAGGCTGCTTTGACCCCGAGGTAGTTGGTAAACCCCGGGCTCCTCGACGGGCCCGATGACCGTTACCTGGTTTACCCGCTGCCGTTTCATCGAGACCGTGACGAACGGATGCCGGTACAACTGCAGGCGGATTGCCTCGGCTGCGATCGCCTGTTCTGCTTCGGTAAACTCCAAACCGGCCAGCCGGACCATTCCGATGGGCGGAACCAGGGCCATCCCGTCCTCACCCACGCGAACCGGCGCTTCGATTCTCCCCTCGTCGGAAACCGAGGTGACCGTCACGTCGAGCACGTCGCCGACGTCGATCATCTCGTTGCTGACCGAAACAACCGACAGCCTGGAGAAATCGAAGAGTTCGAGGTCTTCGACCACTTTGGCGTGATATTCCGCGGGCAGGTTCGCCGCCTGATACGTTGGCTGTCGACAACCGGACAACGACCAGATGATCAGCAGGCCGATCCATACAATGCGCCGTCGAGCTGCGGTGCTTTGATTGCTTGTACGCCTCAAGATCGCATGCCTCACAGCGAGGAAATGATGAGAAACCGAGGAGGTGGACTGGAAGAGACACGGATGTACGCCGGCCTTCAATAACTCGATCGGACGCGCCGGGCCAGGGCAACGACGACCGACGAAACCCACGAAAAGAGAGGGATTAATACCAATAACCCCCTCCGCACGTCAACACCAGTTTGTCGCCTCCAAAGCTTGCGGCCGGGCGGCTCTCCCAGACGGAATACCGGATCGAAAATCCGCCCACGCGGTCACGGACTGCTTGGCGGCTGATTGTCCAGCTTGGCGTTGTGGTAAATGATCGGCGCGGCAATGGCCCCGCTGACGATGGCCGAGGTCGTGGCCGCTTTCTGCCAGTCGATCACCGATAGAAGGCCATGCCCGAGGGGAACCTGGCCTCGCACCAGCACGTGCGATTGGGCTGCGGCATGTGGCGGAGCAATCGAGGTCTCCCAGACGCGACAGTATTGCCGGCCGGATGTATCCGCTCCCTCGACGACCAGGCAATAGAGGCCGCCGGACAAGTGGGGAAACGCAAATCGCCCCTGCCGATCGGCAATCGTTTCGCCTCGCGCTCGATCGCCCTGGAACAGTTTGATGCGCGGGCGGGGCGGTCTCTCGCCCTGGCTGGCCACGGGCGCCCAGCTTACCCGCCCCTGCAATACGCCCCGCGAGGAAAGAAGCACGTCTTCGATGGACGGCGGCATTGGCGCGGCGGCCCCCGCGGGAGAGAACTCCCAACGCGATTCCTCCGCGCCGAGACTTCCGGCACGGCAAGCAACGACTACCGCGACCGAGACGATGGCCAACGCTCGGATCATCTCAAGCCTACCTGTCTGGGGCGGTGAGCAACGTACCCAAGGCGACCGCTTGGAAAGGAACGCGATTTTCCGGGTCGCGCTCGCGTCCCAACACGCCTCCAGCGACTCCGGCCGCCAACACCGTTTTCTTGGCCCATCAGGGGCTGGCCGGGTCTTTGTCGATTCGGTAATTGTGAATCGCCACGGGAATGGCCACCGCTGCCGAGACGACGCCGGCAACTACCCACGGATTGCTCATGTAACGGGCGATCGGGCCCTGCACACCCTCCTGTCCTCGCATGACGACGTCGGCCGGATACACCAACGCGCCGGATTCGGCGATCGGCGGCGCCGTGCCGGGTATCCAAAGGCGATAAAGGCCGTGGCCCGGTCCGGCGGCAATGCGGTACGTCCCGCCGCGCAGATTATCTACCTGGAAGTAACCGGAGTCATTGGTTGCGGCCCGCGCCGTCTCCCGGCCTTGTTGGCTCAACGAAACCGGCGTACCCTTGACGGGCATCCCCTGTTCGTCCAGTACCAGCCCGATGAGAACGCCTCCCTTGCGCAGGGCCACGTCCACGACCGCCGTGGTGTCGCTCTTGCCCACGAGCCCCGGAGTAGTCGCCGGTTCGGCCGCCGATAACCATGACGCGCACATCAACGTGCCCGAGAAGGCCGCGGCCGCCATTACCGCCTTGAACGATCCGATTCGTTTCATCTTCGCGCTTCCTTTTTTGAGGACTGGCTGGCAACACTCTCTCGACTTCCGGGCGAGGTCCCGTTTCTTCTCGCTGCCACGCGAGACGATCGGCCTGCCAAGAGAGGGCCTCCGCCAAGAGTGAGGCGGGATGCTACAGAAAAAGACGATCCGGGCAAATAGCAATTTTCTGCACCCCGCGGCGAAACGCCGGATAAAGTGGGATGCGCCGTCGGTAAAGAAAAAATCCCCGCGAGCCGGAACCATCCTCATCTTGGATGATGCCGACGCGCGGGGATCGCAATAGTACCGAGCCTCCAAGGGGGATGGTATCGGGGCCCCCGGAGGCATTCGTCGCTGGTCAGGGGCTGCTTGGCGTCGAGCTTTTGCTGTTGTGAAGCGCCACCGGCACGGCAACCGCGGTGGCAATCGCGCCACCGACAAACCACGGATTGCTCACGAACGTCGGGAGTCGCCCGCGAACCGTCTGGCCACCCGAGACGAGCAACGCACCAGGCTGAGCCGTCGGGGGGGCGGTTCCCGGCGACCAAACGCGAAAGGCTCCACTTCCTTCGGCCGAGGCCAACTGGTAGACGCCGCCTCGATCAAGCCCCTGGAAGGCGAAATAGCCGGCATCGTCGGTTTTCGTTTCTCCCCTCTCTTCGCCCTGGTGATACACGACCACACGGGCCTCGCTCAGTCCGACACCCTGCGGGCTGACCACTTGTCCCAGCAGCACGCCTCCATCACGCAGTGCCACGTCACTCACCAGAGGTGTTGTCTGGACAGCCGAATCAGCAGCCCATGCGCCTTGGGCGAGCAGTGCCGCCAGTACGGCCAACATCACCATCAGTCCCGAAATGGCTTTTCCTCGTTTCATTTTCTCATCCGTTCTCAAGAAAAACAGTTGGAAGGTTCTCCGCCCACCGTAAATAATTCGTATCCTCAATAGTGGGGCGACGTATCCATTAACAGCGCCCCGTCTTCCCGCGGCAATTTACCCCCCCCTAAAGAAATGGGAGCCTGAGTAATCCAGTTCCCTTATCGGCCGGAATAACGGGTCGTCTACAGTAAAGCCCGCAGGATCCAAACGGCTTTCTCCAAAAAGTATCAACGGTTCAGCACCTGGGTAATGTATCCGATCGTCAACGTTTCCAATGTCGGAAATGGGCATGAAATCGCTTTGAGAGATCGGGTATCCGGCGCGCGAGTCGTTGGCTCATCAGATCGGGGGGGGTGCGAGCTTGGATATCTGCCAGGAAACCGACCAGTTCCTGACGCGCCTCGGGGGAGCCGTGAAGAAGAAAGTGGACCCACGCCCACGCATCGCGGTATTCGGCGTGTCCCATGCTGTTTATTTCGCCCAGCTTTTCCAGACGACTCAGGCTTGGCACTTTCCCAAAATACAGGCTCCAACGGAGTCCGCCGAGGTACGGATTGTCGAAGGCTCGCCGGCCAGGGGCCACCTCGAAATACTTGGCCAAGCCTTCGTCAAGCCACAGAGGCACCACCGGCAGAACGGCGTGGAGCAAGGCATGGGTGCATTCGTGCCGAACGTCGGCCTCGAATTGTCGGCTGCGATACGCAAACACCCTTCCCGGGCCGCCGTCCTTGACGTACAACGCGCGGCGGTACGGCACCTCGGGCAGTTGCTCCTTGAGAAAGCGTCGGTACGCCGCCTCGTTGGCGAACAGATACAATTCGATGGGCTCCCTTGCCGGGCGTATCCCCAAGCGGCGCGTTAGATCGACCTGAAGCTGGGCCAGTTCCTCGAGCAGTTGGTCGGCTTGGGTCAGCGAAAAATCGGCCCGGCACACGAACGGTTCCGCAATACGCGTGTCGGCCCACGCTCCCTCGGCACGGCTCGACCGGACACCTGCGGTCAGGCCGATCGTCGCCAACGCCATCGTCGCCAACGCCATGGCCAGCAGGATACGGAATTTTCCAATCGACAAGATCATTCGCACGACCTGCGCAAGGTAAAGCGTTCGACACACCGTCAACCTGCTTTTCTCCAACCAAACCAGGCAGCCACTCGGGATCGGCGGAATGGGGGAGTCCGGGCACTCACGTCTTGGCCGGCCGCAACTCGCGCGGGATTGTCGCAAAACAGGCGCTGGGCGGTGTGCGAATCGGTCAGTTGAGCGACGCGCTGAAAAGCACGGCACAGCAAGGGACGGCGGTGTTTCGCGCCGTGCGCGTCGCTGGCCACGAAATGGACCAATCCCCGCTGGACGAGCCACTTCGACATCGCGGCAACCTCGGGACCGAACGCCCCGACGAGGCTTCCCGCGGTCACCTGCATCAGGCACCCACGCCGGACCAACGGCAACACCACGTCTCGGCGCTGCAGAATCCCCCGATTGCGTTCGGGATGCGACAAGACACCGACCAACCCGGCGGCGCCAAGCTGGGCCAGCGGCCGATCCAAGGGGAGGTAGAGTTCGTGAGGCAGTTCCAAGAGGACATGTCTCTGGCGGTCGGCCAATGTGACAACCTCCCCGGCGCGGATCTTCTCGACCAGTCCCGGCTCGACGCGTACGTCCGCTCCCGGCAACACGCGCAACGGTATCCCGTGTTGCCCCAGAAGCTGCCCAAACCGCTCGACCTCCCGGCAAACCGCGCGGCCGTCATTGTGGCCGAAAGCACCCAGTTGGTGCGGTGTGGCAATAATCGTCGAAATTCCGTCGGCCACCGCCATGCGGGCCATTGCCAGCGACTCGTTCCAATCAATGGCTCCGTCGTCGATATCGGCGAGGAGATGGCAATGGATGTCGACAAACGGCTTGCAGGGGCGCACGCTTGACCTTCCGTTGGCAAGGGCGAGTTTTGGGATCGTGAAAGATCGGGCTGCTAGGCGGCGTCGGCGGAGCGACCCGGTGTATTCTCGGAGGGTCCAGTCTTCGTCAGCCCGCCCTGTTGCATGGTAGCGTATTGCTTTGCCGCGTGGGAGAGGCGATGCTCCCGCGTGGCCGGGGCGATCCGCAACGGAGGCAACACGCGCTGGCCGATGGTTTGAGGCCACAGGCGGTAGAACGTGTGGAAGCAGTGATGGCAACGCATGGGCCGGACCAGGAGCAAGGTCGCCACAAGCCGCCGCCAGCCTTTTTCCGGCCGAACGTAAGCCCTGTCCGTCCAACAACGAGGGCATTTCATGCGATATCCTTTGGGCCTTCCGCCGCTGCGAGAACGTGGCAATCGAGAGAAACAAGGGGTGCATAGGGTAAAGCCGTCCGAAGCAGCCGTCAATAGCAGTGACACGAGCGTTTGTGCCGATGCGGGGGTGGGCATTCCCCCACCCCGTCTTTGTTGGGGGTGAGGGGTGAGAATTGATCTGCGCGCGATCGCGGATTCTGGATAGGGAGTCTTCTCAATCCGGTCTCCCATCCATCCATCCATCCATCCCGGCCAAGCGTCGCCCTAATCCCAATACGCCGTGTAGACGGCGT
>JABMRP010001247.1 GCA_013202535.1 Planctomycetota bacterium | reverse complement strand
CTGCATGTCGCCGTACTCGATGCCGTTGTGGACCATCTTGACGTAGTGACCGGCACCGCGAGGACCAACCCATTCGCAACAGGGGATATCGCTGTTCGGGCCCACCTTGGCCGAAATCGCTTGAAAGATCGGCTGGACCAACGGCCAGGCTTTGTCGCTTCCGCCGGGCATCATGCTGGGTCCGAACCGGGCCCCCTCCTCGCCGCCGGATACGCCCGTGCCGATGTATAGCAGACCCTTCGATTCGACGTATCGCGTTCGCCGTTCGGTATCCCGAAAATGCGTGTTGCCGCCGTCGATGATCACGTCGCCGGGTTCCATGATCTGAAGCAACTGCCCGATCACGGCGTCGGTGGGCGAGGCGTCCGGATACAGTTCGTCGGCCGGAGCGTGTACGGCATCGCCCGACTTGATCATGAGCATCACCTTGCGAGGCTTGGCCAGCGAGTCGACCAATTCCTGCAGCGTGCGCGTGGGCACGATCTTACGGTTCTTGCCCTTCACTTCGTCGCTGTTGACGAAATCGTCTGTTTTGCTCGTCGTGCGGTTGTACACGGCCACGCTGAAGCCGTGATCTTCCATGTTGAGCACGAGATTTTGGCCCATCACGGCCAGACCCATTACGCCAATGTCACATTTGTCGGGCATGGTTGGTTCGGATATCCTGTCAGGTTCTTGTTCTTGGGATGGGGGCTTTGATTGTGACTTCCGCGCACGGTGCATGCATGTTCGTAGCATGGGCCCCCGGCCCGTGAAAGTTGGAAACACGGGCCAGGGGCCCATGCTACTTCGGTTGCGGGCTTGGCCCGCGCTAGGTCGTATTTGTTCTTGATTTCCGTCGAGTTTGGAATTCCGGAGGGGACAGTCCCCGAGCCGCTAATGTACGCGTCCTCACGCTTCCACCGGCCACGGCGGTTTCTCGGGCAGGTAACTGTCGAACTGTTCCAGTAGTTGTTGCTGATACTCGCCGGCAAACGTGCCGGAGAAGAATCGCTCGATGCCCTCTTCGTGGAACCGTTCCCAACTGGCCTCCTCGGCGCCCGGATTGACGGGAAAGAAGAGCGCGTCGTTGGCCACGGCCGCTTTGTGGTCGCCCGGTGCGTCGCCGATCATCAGCGTATGGCCCGCGGGGTATTTCGATGCGACGCCGAGCGATTCCTTCTTCGTGCCGATCTCCTGGCCGCAGATGGCCACCACGTACTTCGTCAGATCGTGTTCTTCCCATTCCCGCACCAGCGCTTCCTGGGGCGTGGCCGAGACGACAATCAGGTCGGCCCGTTGGCTGAGTTGTTCGAGACTCTCGCGAACGCAAGGAAACGGCGGCACGCCACGCACCATGTCGGTTACCGAGTCGTTGATCGCTTTGGACCACCGGAGTGTTTGCGTCAAGCCCGGGTCGCCCGTCTTTTCGACCTCTTTCTCCAGTGCCGGGTTGCCCAATTTCGTCTCGCGGTCGATCCAATCCAACAGCGACTGGGGGATGTCGATGGCTACGCCGCGGGCCTTGACCTCGGGCCGTTTTTGCAGCCACCGCAGCACTTCGACCATCGCCGGAAATCGGTTGATGCCGCGGCTCTTAGAGTAAAGGTTGACAAACTCGGCCGCTTCCCGGGCGTACTTGCTCACGCCCTGCAGGTTCCAGCAATTGACGTGATTGGGGATGAAACACTCTTTGTGCTTCAGTTCCATGGTGTCGAAAGCGCATCCGTCGGAATCGATGCCGACGAGGTAATCGTGTTTCGGTGTGAGGTCGAACATGGGCGTTGAATTATGGGGAGTTTCTTGGGGAGGTGTGATAACGAACTGGCGATAAGTTACGATTTGCGATCACCCTGCGGAATGTACGCGGGGAGCGTCTTGGACGCGTAAAGGGGTTCCAATTGGGCCAGTCGCTGCCGGCCGTCGATCATCGGCAGGCTGACCATGTCTTGACCGATTAGGGGTTTTGCGTAATCGACGAAATCGTCGGTCACGTCGCAGCCGCCCGCGGCGATCCAGTCGGCCGGGAAGGTGCGTTCGCTATTGGCCACGTCGGCAAGCGGCACCTTGTCGTAAATCGCGCGGTACTCGGGGCCCGGCTCGCGAAGGATCGTCGACATATATCCGCCTTCACCGGCGGCGGCCAACCGGGCGGCCATCGCGCCCGCTTCGTACGCCTCATCCAAGTCGACCGACGAGGCGTAGGCCATCGAGTGGCGTTGATCGGTTCCCGGCACGTTGCATCGGGCGGCGCCCTTGGCGGCCAGTCCGACTTCGTTCAGATAATTGACCACCAATTGGGCCACGGTGAGCTGACTGGAACTGAACGAGACGTGTCCGAAGGCGTCCTTCACTTCGCCCAACTCGCCCACGTCGAACCCCTCGCTGATGACCACCACGCAACGCCCCGACTGGCGCAACTGGTCGTTCACCTGATCGGCCAACCGATTTAGCGTGCAGCGGCTCTCGGCCAGATAGATTTGCAGGGGCATCTCGCGCGCCGGATCGGCCAGTCGCGCCGCGGCCGGAATGAAGCCGATGCGACGGCCCATCGCCTGCATCACCAACACCGGGTCGGCCGGGCACGAACCCTTGTTCTCCTGGTTGGCGTTTTGCACCAGATGCATCCAGTACTTAGCCGTCGAGCCGTAGCCGGGCGTGTGGTCGACCAGCTTGAACTGGCTGTCGCCGACGTCGTTGTCAATCGTTTTCGGCACGCCGACGGCAATCAGATCCAGCCCACGCTTTTGGGCCAGTTGGGCGATCTTGTGGGCGGTGTCCATCGAGTCGTTGCCGCCGTTGTACAAGAAGTAGCCGATGCTGTGGGCCTTGAGCACCTCGATGACCCGCTCGAAATCCTCGTCCTGCCCGGCTTTCAGCTTGTACCGGCAAGTGCCGATCGAGCCGGCCACGGGGGTGTAGCGGAGCAAGGCCACTTCATCGGGGGGTTGGGCCGAGAGATCGATCAACTCTTCTTTCAACACGCCCTCAATGCCGTGTCGGGCACCGTAAACGGTTCCGATGGCGTCAAGATCGCGAGCCGTCTCGATCACGCCACGAAGACTGCTATTGATGACGTGGGTGGGTCCGCCGCTTTGGGCGACGACCAGATTGCGTGGCCGACTCATATTCTCCTTCCCCAACGTGCCCGGTAGAGCGCGGAACGGTACAGCGAAAAGCTTGTATTCTACCGCCCGAAAACACGCTGGGCAATGAGGGGAGAGTCTCGGCTAACGCTTCGCCGGCGGGCTAACCCGACCACAAGTACCGATCAGGCGAACGATGCTTCGGCGGATCCCCAACTCGTTATTGGGGGAGTCGAGTTCGGTACAAACCCTTTGGCAGAGAGCACTTACAGCCCGATGGCCGGTGCCGCGGCTCGCCTGGGCCAAACGCTCTGTTTGATCGCGGACCTCCGGCCAGTCACCACGAACCGTAGCCTCGACCAGCGTGTCGACACGGCCCGCAAGAGTTTCGGCATACTCGGCGACTCGGGTATGATTGGCCGCCATTTTCAAGGCCATACCGGCCAGATCGGGACATTCTTGCGGGTGCATGGTGGGAGCTTCTCTAAGGGGTGGGCGTGTTTGGCGGGGGGGCTCTGGTCAGCGTTGGAGGGGTAGCGTGCCGACCGAGGCGTCTCTACTGAGATCATAGGCCGAAATTTCGCCACCCCCGTGCGAATTCCGCTCTGCGGTTGTGTCAATCACGGCGTCCGGCGAGCGGGCATCCGGCGGATTCAGAAGAACTCGCAGAATCGCGCCACCGCGCTGGGCGAAGGTCTCCAGACCTCGCCCAAGAACCGACCGCGTATCCGTCGCCGCGCTACCGCATGAGATTCTTGACTTCCTTATCCAGTTCGGCCACGTGAATGTTGCGGTTGACGACCTGCCCCTTCTTGTCGACCAGGATCATGGTGGGCAGGGTGAGGATGCCCATCTCATTGGCCGGCCGGCTGTCCAGCCCGCCCTCTTCGTGGATCTGGAGCCAGGGGAGTTTGTTGCTGGCAAGAAACGCGGCCATGTCCTGGCTCCGATCGTCGAGATTCACGCCGACGACGCTGAAGCCGTCGCCCCCGTAGCGGCTGATCAGGTCCTTGAGCATGACCATGTCGGTCTTGCAGGGCTCACACCAGCTAGCCCAGTACTGGATCAGGACCACGTTGCCGCGATACTGCGACAGATTGAGCGTCTTGCCGTCGGGCGTCTTGCCGCTGAGTGTGATTTCCTTGCCGACCGAATCGAGGCGAATCCGGGCGCCGGCCGCTTTGTCGGCGGAGCCGGATTGGGGGAAGATCTCGACGATCTTTCCGAACCACTCTTTGGCTTCTTCTTCCTCGCCGGCAAACTCTTTGGCGATGGCCAATTGGAGCATCGCCTCGGAGGAGACGGGCTCCCTCGGGAAGTCGGCAACGAACTGTGCAAGCGTTTCCAGCCAGCCGCTTTGAATCTTGGCGAAATCGGGATTGGCCCCCTGCAAGCTCAGTGCGTACTCGGCGGTCAACTGGCGAAACCGAACGTAGGCCGCCAGATGGCGCTCCTTCTCGTTGTCGCTGAGCTTTTTGAACAGAGCTTCCAGCCGCTGGGCTCCATCGGGATACGTGCCCGACTGCACCGCGGCGCTGACCGTGTCGGCCAGTTGATGAACCCACTGGGAACGGTCGTCGGCCGTCGGCGCCAGGTCGGCGATCTGCTCCAGCAACTCGGCACGACGGGCGTTCAGCGGCGCCAACTCCGCGGTCGTGGCTACCCCGGCGGCCGTCTGGTCGATTTCCTGAAGCTCTCCGAGCAACTTCTGTGTCTCCTCGCTGGGCGCGTCAGCCGTGGCCGTGTCGGAAGGGGCCGGTCCGCGAACCTTCGCGCGGAAGAAGAACCCGGCGTCGGTCAACTCGGACTGCCCTTCGGCGACGAACTGCGGCACGCCGATGACGCGCCACGTCTGGCCGACTTCCACCAGCGTGCCGATCTGCACCTGGTCATACTTGCCGCCGTCTTCCACCAGCACCAGCACGTTTTCGTAGACTCGCAAGTCCGCGGTCGAACCGTCCGTGCCGGCCGGAATCGCGCCGGGCCGGCTGGCTCCGAACTGTATCCATTTGGCCTCGGAACTCAATCCCGGGGTCTTCGACAGCAGAGCTTTGAACTCGGCCCGCAGCGCGGCGATACGAGTGGCCAGTTCCTTGGCCTTCTCCTCGCCCAAGCCGGCCGATTGAAGCTCTTCCGGCGTCAGTGCCAGGTGCATGAATCGTTCGCCGTCTTGCTTGGCCAGCGCGGCCACGGCCTCGGCGGTGACTTCCTCGGCCGAGATCGCCTTCCACACGTCGATGGTGCCGTCTTCGTTCGTGTCGAGGCCCCAGCGGCTTCCGGCCGTGTGAAACCAGCGGTATTGGTCGGCCTTGCCGTTGAAATTGGCGTCGATGTCGCGATACACTTCCAGCCCTTCACGGAAATAACTCCATTGGTCGACCACGTTATCGCCGTTGGTATCGACGAACTGGCGAAGGATCTGCCCGTTGGGCCCCGAGACGATCCATGCCACGCGACCGTCGATCTTCTTGGCCCCAATCGTGCATTTGGCCATCTCGGTGCCGTCGGGTAGGTCGAACGAGACGCTCTTTTGCACCGGCTGCAATTGCAGGGCCTGTTCCGCGGTCGGACCCTCGGCAAGCGACACTCCGGCGACGAGAACGTAGAGCAACAGCCCACTGCACGACATGAAACCGAACGAGAAACGACAGGTCATAGCTACTCCTCAATCGAGGGGGGTAAAGACGGATCCACAGGCCGACCCGCAGCCGCGAGCCGTAGGCACGTCTTCTTAGTTTTCGGCTGGGGGATTGCGGAACATAACTCGTTTGTATCGATTCTTCGGGTTATTCAGCCGCCGGGGGGGATCGAGTCGAGGTCCCGCCCGGCCGACATCGGGTGCGGCAACCCGCACTCCCCCTTTGACAAGCGGGGATTTGGCCATACAATACGGCACAGGCTGGCACAAAATGCCGGGCACGACCGGCCGGCAGCGTGGAAGTGTGCTACCCTTGGAAGATTGTCGGTGATCTGTTGCCGAAAATCGGGCGCATAGCTCAGCTGGTTTAGAGCGCATCCCTGATAAGGATGAGGTCCCAAGTTCAAATCTTGGTGCGCCCACTTTTCTTAAATCCCGCCGGTTCCTGTGCTTAGGGAATCCACCGGCGGTCGCTCGGCATCACGGGCAAGATGCGCGTGGTACTCCTCGGAGGTCCATCGTACGGGTTTCGTGACAAAGCCTGGAATCAGGGCCGTGGCGGTAAGCGGTCCCTACGCCCCCGCCGCGGAGCCAAACCATGTCATGTCGGCTCACCTTTCGGTTCGTTCTGCGTCGGACGGTTCTTTTGGCGATTTTGGTCGGGGCGGTTCCGCCGGTCGCCACGGCCGGCGATTGGCCCGGGTTTCTCGGCCCCGGGCGAAACGGCCGCTCGCCGGAAACCGGGTTGAATCTCGATTGGAACACAACGCCACCGAAGATCCTCTGGAAACGCCCCTTGGGTGCCGGCTTCTCGTCGATCGCCGTTGCCGGCGACCGGCTCTTTACACAGGTGGAGAAAGACGGGCGGCAACACGTCGTCTGCCTCGACGCCGCTTCGGGCGAGACCGTATGGGATCGCGACGTGGCGCCCGGCTATGCCGACGGGCAACGCATGGGCTCGGGGCCGCGATCGACGCCAACGGTTGAAAACGGCCGAGTTTACTGTCTCTTCCCCCGCGGCGAGCTTCTCTGCACGACGGCCGAGGGCGGCGAGACGATATGGAAAACAAACGTCTTTGCCGCCACGGGATGCGAAGACCCCACCGCGCGTATGAAATACTACTGGGGTATGTCCGCTTCGCCGCTTGTGGAAGGCGACCTCGTGATCGTCCAGCCCGGCGGCCAGCGGGACAACTCGGTAGCCGCTTTCGATAAGAAAACCGGCAAGCTTGCCTGGTCGGCCGGCGGCGACCCGCCCGGTTACGGCTCGCCGATTGCTATCGGAGTAGCCGGCCAGCGACAGGTGATCGGCTGCACGGGCGTGTCGATCCTCTCGCTCGATCCGGCTACTGGAAACATCCTTTGGCGACAGCCGTGGGGCGACAAGTTCCACTGCAACTGCGCCACCCCGGTCTGGACCGATCG
>JABMRP010001246.1 GCA_013202535.1 Planctomycetota bacterium | reverse complement strand
GTGGCCGAGGGGCAATTCGAGTGATCGATGGCAGTGGTATGAGTGACACCAACGGCGACCATATCGCCGACACGCATGCGTCGACCAACTACGGGGAAAATGCCAGTTGGATTTCCGACTTGGCCGCGAACAGTCCTATTGACGAGCAGTGGCTGGCGATCGACTTGGGCCAGATGTACAACCTGGACCACATGGATGTGTTCAACTTCAACGCGAACAACTCCGCCGCCCACACCGACCGCGGCGTGGGTCAGGCCGATATCTACGTCTCGTTGGCCGACGCCCCGGACATGACGTCGCCCGACTTTTCGGATACCAGCCTCTGGGAGTTGGTCGCCACCGACGTGCTCTTTAACGAAGCGACCGGTCCCTACACCGACGGCAGCGGTACGCCCTACAACACGCCCGATTCCATTGACCTGGAGGGGTTTGCCGGCCGGTGGATCGCACTGGACATCGACGCCAACCTGGGCGACTCGAATTTCGTGGGCCTGGGCGAGATTCTGGTTTTCCCGGCCGCCGCAACCTCGGCCGTGCCCGAGCCTTCCTCCGTTGCCCTGCTCATCCTCGGCACATTGGGGCTAGGCTGCATCGCGCGACGGCGACGTCGCCGGTAACAAGCCGCCCTCTTCCACCCGAGTTCTCTTCCAACGGCCCCCATGGCGAGAAACGCAGGCTCTCCGCTGAGTGGGGGGCGATTGTGGCCCAGGGGTGCCCGTCCATGTTTCCTCACCGGTAACTCTTACCTGACCGGGACTCCAAGCCGCCTATTGAGCCGGTCCTTCTAGCGATTCGCCGTTTATTTACTTGTCCCAAGTAGCCGATCTTACAATACCGGACCGGTGTCGGGGGCGGCGTAAGTGGTTTGGCGAAAGCAAGTAAGATGATTCGACAGCAGCAGAACTCGGTGTGGCCTTTCCTGTGCATCTTGGCGTGCCTGTTCGTTCTCAGCGCCGTCTCGCCGCAGGTCTGGGATCGGATAGTAGACCATCGATTGGCCGGCGTCGGCGTGGGGAGTTCCGTGGTCGCCCGAGACAAGGGCGACCAGCAGACGCCGCCCGACGCCGCCGGGCAAGAACGGCAAGCGGAGGTCGAGCCGCTGCCGAACGACACCCAGTGGCTGGATCCCGCCGCGAGTTTCGGGAATTCGCCCTCCGCGGAGTTGGAGATGGCGTCTCTTGAGTTGCCCGTTGCGCCGGCGCCGATCCTCGTGCAGCCGGCTCCGCCGGTGGCCAACCTCGTGGCGGTTCCCGAGCGCGCGGTCACCGAGTGGCGACCGGCCGACGCGTTGCCGTGGCGAGAGGACCGCACAGTGCGGGCGGCACCGGCCGAGGAACCGTCTTCCGCCTGGCAACCGCCCGAGGCGCTGTTGGATCGGCTGGTGGAACTGATCGAGGATTGCGATACGACGGTCTGGGCGCTGGAGGTCGATCGAGCGTTGCGCGAGTTGACGGCCGCCGTTTCAGAGTCGACCACCGAACCGGCCGTGCTGGTCGATCGGCTCCGTGTTCTCACCGAGCAGGCCGAGCCGCTGGCCCGCCAACTGGGACCTTCGCCGGTGGCCATTTCCGTGCGTCGCGCCGGCCACGCGCTGCGTCGCCGGCTGCTGTTGTGGGAACCGCTGGTGGCATTGGGAGGACGGCACCTGGACGGCGCACCGCCGACGCCGGGCGATTCGCAGCGGCTGGCCACGTGCATGGCGGAATTCGACGCGGCAACGCGTCATTCGGTCGATGCGCCCCAGTGGCGCGAGTTCCTGCTCTGGGAGTCGCTGGTGGAAGTGACCGCCGACACACCGGCGCGGCAGGACGAGGCTCGCCAAATCGCCCGCAAGGTGCTCACGCGCATGGAAAGCGCCACGCTGGAGCCAGGGCAGCAGGAATTTATTGCCACCGGTCCGCTGGCCGCTTTGGGAACCGAACTCCAACGGTTTGCCGCCGAGTCGATCGATCTGGCCGCCTTGCAGCGTCGTGTCGAGCAATACGAGAGCGACGGCGGGCCGAGCGTCGCCCGGCAACTGGCCGAGGACCGCCGCCGATTGGCCTTCTCGCCGCTGGCCGAGGAGCGTCTCCTGGCCAAAATGCTCGAGGAAAACTACCGCAACGCCAACGCCCGGGTGGCGGTGAGCGAGCAATTCCTCAACCGGTTGATTCCCGCGCAGGAACCGATGCACGGGATCGTCCGGGACCGGATTCAGGGGGTGCCGATTCGGGGGCAAAGCCTCACCCTAACCGACTTGTCGGTGCGGCTGGTTCCCGACGAGCATCGGGTGCGGCTGGAGTTGGAAGCCCACGGGAAAGTGTCGGCGTCGGTATTGTCGACCAGCGGGCCGGTCACGTTCCGCAACAGCAGCAACTCGACGTATCTGGCCGTCAAGCCGCTGGAGTTGGACCTCCAGGGGTTCCACGTCGAACCGGCCGAAGCGTCCGCCCAAAACGCCGTACGCCTCCGTTCCGTGCGAACCGACTACGATTCGGTTCCTCTCGTCGGGTCGTTGGTGCGAGCGATCGCCCGGAACCAGCACGAGCAGAGCCGCTTTCGAGCCCGCCGCGAAGCCGAGTGGAAGTTGTCGACCAAGGTGCGCCAGCAGATGGATAGCCAGGCCCGTGAGAGTTTGGCCAAACTGGCCAAGACGGTCGACGATCGGGTCTTTGTCCCGCTGGAGAAGATGGCGCTGGAGCCGATGCTGATCGAGGCTCAAACCACCGAGCAGCGTCTGGTCATGCGCCTGCGTCTGGCGGCCGACGAGCAACTGGGAAGCCATACGCCCCGGCCTCGCGAGCCGACGGGCAGTCTGGTGAGCATCCAACTCCATGAGTCGGCGATCAACAATCTGGTCGAGCGGCTCGAGTTGGACGGACGCACGTTCACGCTGGCCGAGTTGCGCGGCCACGTGGCATCGATGCTCGCCCTGGAAGAATCGACCGTGTCGACCGCCCACGACGACGTCGCCATCACGTTCGCCGACGCCGACGCCGTGGGGATCCGATGTCGCGACGGGCGGATCGGCATCACGCTGAACGTGGCCCGGCTCCGCAATGGGGCCAAGACTTGGCGCGATTTTCAGGTGCGCACGTGGTACCGGCCCGAGACCCAAGGGATCACCGCTTCGCTGGTCCGCGACGGCGTCGTCCAATTGATTGGCCAGCGGCTCGACACCCGCTCGCAGATCGCCCTGCGGGGGATTTTCTGTAAGACATTCTCGAAGAATCGCCCCGTACCCGTCATCCGCGAGCGAGCGGAGACCGACCCGCGATTTGCCGGAATGCAGGTCTCGCAGTTCGTGATCGACGACGGTTGGATCGCCCTGGCACTCGGGCTGGAGCAGATCGCCAGTCGGCCGGTGGCGGCGCGGCGTTAGCGACTTGGGAAATCAGAGCCCGGCAAACAGATCGCGGATCATGCTCCGCCGCTGGCCGGCGATCTGGAGCATTGAGATGCCCGCGCTTACGAGGATCTGCGATTGGACCAGGCGCGAAGTCTCCTCGGCCACGTCGGCGTCGTAAATATCGCTGATGGCCGCGCTGATATTCTCCTCCATGCCGTCGAGTAGATTGCGGCTTGAGCCGATCGTGAGTTTCTCGAAAGCTCCCAGCCGCGCGCGGCCGGTTAGCACCTGTTGGCGTGCCGCATCGAGGGTGCTCATCGCTTCTTCGAGATTCCCGCTGGACAGGCTGGCGCTTCCGCCGGTGGCCAGATCGGCCAGCCGCTCCGAGGCGCCGCCCAGCGCCGTGGTGCTGATGGTGGGCATCTCGACGGTGGCCGGATCGGTCAGGTCGGGTGAGAAAGCGAAGGTCGCGGTGAAGCTGCCGTCGAGCAGTTTCTGGCCGCCAAAACTCGTGTAGCCGCCGATGCGGTTGATCGCCTCCAAGGCGGCGTCCGTCTCGATCTGCATGGCAGTGACTTCCGCGTCACTGAGCCCGCCGCCGGCCGCGGAAACAACGTTGCCCTGCACTACATTGAGCAGGCCGGAGATCTCGCCCAGGGCCGAATCGGCGGTGTGGATCATCGCCTCGGCCCGGGCCGCGTTGTCGCTGGCCGCGTTGATCGACTCCAACTCGGCCTGCAACTGTCCGACGGCGATCAACCCGGCCGGATCGTCCGACCCGCGGTTGATCCGCTTCATCGTCGAAAGGCGTGTGGAAGCCTGGTTCAGCAGGGAAATAGACTTCATCAG
>JABMRP010001245.1 GCA_013202535.1 Planctomycetota bacterium | reverse complement strand
GGATGAGGCGAATCGGCGCGGGTGGACCGTCGTCGACATGAAGAAGGACTGGAACGTTGTCTTTCCCTTTCAACTCGACCGGTAGAGTTTTCGGCATATAGTGGTGCCGCGGTGAACCTCTTTGCCCGCTCAAATGGGCTGCGCAATGAACCGGCGACTCGTACTCTTTACCCGATACCCCGAGCCGGGACACACAAAAACGCGGATGATCCCCGCTCTGGGACCTCAAGAGGCGGCCGATTTGCAGCGAGAAATGACGCGGCACGTGCTCGCCCGGGTGCGGAATCTGAGCGAACCGGCCGGTGTCCAACTCGAGGTCTGGCACGAAGGCGGTGACGACAGCTCCATGCGGGCGTGTTTTGGTAGTTCGTTCCTCTACCGACCCCAACCCGACGGCGATTTGGGGCAACGGCTGGCCCGGGCGTTCGACGTGGCTCGGCAGGAAGGCATCGACCAGACGGTGGTGATCGGCGCCGATTGCCCCGGTATCGAGCCGCATCTTCTCCAGTCGGCCTTTGCCCAGTTGGACCGTCACGATCTGGTGCTCGGGCCGGCTGCCGACGGCGGTTACTATCTTGTCGGTTTGCGGCAGCCCGTGCCTCGGTTATTTACGGGAATCGATTGGGGGACCGACCGCGTACTGCGGCAAACGCTTGCCGCGGCGGCGGCGGCCGGCCTTTCGGCCTACCTGATCGCGGCTCTGGCCGACGTGGATCGGCCGGAAGATCTGGCCGTCTGGCAACGGATCAACCGCGGCGTCCCGGGTTGTCGATCGGCACTCGCCCCGGAGACATCGCGCATTTCGGTCGTCATCCCAACGCTGGACGAGGGCGACTATCTGGACGCGACGCTCGACCCGCTGCAACGAGGCCCGGACGTCGAGATGATCGTGGCCGACGGCGGAAGCCGGGATCGCACCGTGGAGATTGCCCGGGCGCGTCATGTCCGCGTGGTCGACGGGCCGCCCGGCCGGGCACGGCAGATGAATCTCGGGGCGGCGGCGGCCGGCGGCGACGTATTGCTCTTCCTGCACGCCGACACACACCTGCCGCAAGACTTCCCGCAGCACGTACACGGCACTTTGGCACAGCCGGGAGTCGTCGCCGGCGCCTTTCGCTTCCGCATCGCCGGCGCCCGCGGCTCGCTGCGGCTGATTCAATGGGCGACCAACCTGCGATCACGATTACAGCAAATGCCCTATGGTGATCAGGCGTTGTTTCTCCGCGCCGACACCTTCTTCCGCCAGGGCGGTTTCGCCGACTTGCCGATTATGGAAGATTACGACTTCGTCCAGCGCCTGCGACGTATCGGCCGGATTGCCCTCGCCGGGGCCGACGCGGTGACCTCGGGTCGCCGCTGGAATCGCTTCGGCCCCTGGCGAACGACCCTGCTCAACCAGCAAATCATCTGGGCCTATCGGTGCGGCGTCTCTCCCAGTCGGCTTGCGCGATGGTATCGCAGGTAGCAGCGGGGCGGAGTAGTTCCCCGGCAATTCCGGCCAATTCGGCATGACCGCTACGACCGGTCACCTGATCCGCGGCGCGTGTCGGCAACCTATATTTGTGGCGTGAGATGTCGTGTGATTCATGCGGGGTAACGCCGTGACGGTCTTTATTCTGTTTGTCGGTATTCTGAACCTATCGATCGGCTACGCGCTGGCCGTGTACTTGGGGTACGGACCGGCGACCTTGCGCGAGGCGTGGGTCGCACTGACGGGAAACTTGGGGCAGGTCGTCGCGCCCGAACGGAGCCTCGTCGAGCAACTGGCCGAGGTGCCGACGGAAGAGTTCCTCGACACCATGCTGGACGACGCGATGGAGGACGCGCTGGAGGACGATTGGGACGACGGTCCGGACGACGAAGCCTACGCGGCTCCGGACGAAGAGGAAGTGGCCGAACTGATGGCCCTCGAGGCCGCGCAAGACTGGGACCTCAACGAGAAATACGTCGAGACTTCGCTGCTGAAGCTGAACATTGCCATGATGAAGAGCGGTGCCCGAGCCACCGAACTCGACACCCGATTGCGGGCCATGGCCGGAAAAACCGACCTGGAGACCGTCCAGACGTGCATGGCGGAGTTGCTGGAGGATTGCGAGACATATCTCGGCGAACAGAGCGAGGCGGCCGACGAGTTTGCCGGCCGGGTGGGCGAGTTGGGTGAACTCAGCGAGTTGGGCGAAGAAGTGGAAACGGCCAACTTGGAACAGGCGGCTCAGATCGAAACCACGATCAGCAATCTCAAGCACATGGACTTCGTTTCCGATCTGGAGTCGGCCAACGGGCGACTGCTCGAGGAGATCGCCAATCTGCGCATTGCCCGGCACAAGTTGCGCGACAGCCAGGAGGTGGCCTTCCTGACCATCGCCCGCTACGAAAACCGACTCGCGAAGATCGAGAAGCAACTGTACAACGACCCGCTCACACGGCTGCGCAACCGCATCGGCCTGGAAACGACACTGCACGGGTGGTGGGAGGATGGCCGGCACAAGTCGCGGCAGATGAGCGCCGTGCTATTGGGTGTCGACGCGTTCGGCGACCTCAACGAGAGGTATGGTCTGGTCGCCGGCAACCGGATCCTCTATCAACTTGGTCAGACCATTGGAGAGTTGATCGGCGATGCCGACATGGCGGCGCGATTCGCCGGCGACGAGTTCCTGATCATGATGCTCGACGTGGGGCCGCGCGCGGCGACCAAAACCGCCGAACTGATCCGCCAGACGGTCGAGAAGACATGTTTTGTCTTTGCCGGGAAACGAATTCGCACGACGTTTTGCGGTGGGATCACCGAGATTTCTCCGAAGGATACGGACCAGACGTTTATCGAACGACTCGAGCACGCGATCAGGGCGGCGAAGAAGGAAGGAGCCGATCAGGCCTTCTTCCACGATGGCCGCGACATGCAGTTGATCGAGTCTCCCAATCTCGGTGCGGCATTGACGGACATCACGATCTAGCACCCCGGCAATACCACTTCGCATGACGAACACGTAACACGAACGAATCAGACAACGAAGCTATCTATCCGGCGACACGAAGGAGTCAATCATGTTGGATGCAATGGAGGTTTTCGGCCGAGGCGTCGGTTTTCAGGAAAGCAGCGACTGGGATCAGGCAATCCGTGCCTTCGGCCAGGCGATCGAATTGAATCCGAAGTACACCGAGGCCTACTTCTGCCGTGGAAACGCCTTCGAGGCCAAAGGCCAGCACGACGTGGCGATTGCCGACTACAAGGAAGTGCTTCGCTACAGTCCCAACGAGCCGGCCGCCTACTACAATCTGGGTACGGCCCGCGCCGAGATGGGCAACCGGGAAGAGGCCATCGCCGACTACGACAAGGCCATCGAACTCAATCCCAAGTACGCCAAGGCCTATTTCAATCGGGGACAGGCGCACTTCAAGTTGGGAGATGCGTCTCGGGCGATCGCCGACTACTCCGAGGCGATCCGCCACGACCCGAAAGACGCCGAAGCCTACGTCTCCCGAGGACTCATCTATTCGGCCAAGGGCGATCATCAGCGGGCCATCGAAGATTGCACCGCGGCCATCGAAATCGATCCCAAGCTTGCCTTGGCTTATGGCAATCGAGGAAACGCGTACGAACAGATCGGCGAAGTCGACAAAGCCATTGCCGACTACGGGCAGGTGATCCGGGTCGACCCCAGGGACGCCAAGGCATTTACCAATCGGGCGATTGCCTACTTTCGGCAGGATCTGTTTGAAGAGAGCATTGCCGACTACACCGAAGCGATTCGCATCACCCCCAAAGACGCAAAGCTTTACCACTCCCGGGGAATCGCCTACTCCCGGCGGCGAAAAACCGACAAGGCGGTCGCCGATTACGACGAGGCCATTCGGCTGGAGCCGAAGAACGTGGATCCCTACGTCTGCCGCGCCTTGGCTCGCTCGGCCAAAGGCGACCGCGACGCCGCGCTGGAGGACCTCAACATGGCCGTCGAGGTCGATCCGCGGTATGCCAAGGCCTATTACCATCGCGGCGTCCTGCACGGGCTGATGGGCAGTCTCGACGCGGCCACGGCCGACTACTCCCAAGTGATTGAACTCGATCCGAAAAACGCCAAGGCCTATTGCCATCGCGGGGTCGTCTGCACCAGAAAAGGGAAATTCCCCGAGGCCGTTGCCGACTATACCGAAGCAATTGACCTGAGCCCCAAGTACGTTCGCGCCTATTTCAACCGCGGGCTGGTCCTCGGGATCTGCGGGAAGCTTCAGGAGAGTGTCGACGACCTGACCGAGACGATCCGACTCGTCCCGGATCACGCCAAAGCCTATCAGAATCGGGCCCTTTCTTACGAGAAAATGGGGGAAAAAGGCAAAGTCCAGGCCGATATGGCCATGGCCAAGAAACTGGAGACTGAAGCCTAGGCTTCCCGATCGCTTGCCAGAGCACTCTCGGGCTGCTACTCTGATGCGGAGAGATCCCGCTTCGGAGATAGCGCCATGTTCCCCTACGTTCTCGATCCCGACGATTGCCCGCGCTTGGACCCGTTCGACGGCGTGGCGATGCGGGTGACCGAAGCGAGCCGGATGACGCTCTCGGTCGTGGAAATGCAGCCCCATTCGGTCATTCCCGAACACAGCCACCCGCACGAGCAAGTCGGCTATCTGATCGAGGGCGAGATGGAGTTGACCGTCGACGGTCAATCTTACCCGGTTCGCGCCGGCCAGATGTGGCGTCTGCCCGGCGGTGTTCCGCACAAGGTGACCACCGGCGAGAAGCCGATGCGGGCCGTCGACGTCTTTTCTCCCGTACGCGAAGATATGCGCCCCAGCAAGGATCAGCCATGATGAAACGCACCGTGTCGGTCGTCATGTCGAGTGTTGCCCTCTTGTGGACCACCGCCGCTTCGCCGGCCGAAACGCTCTGGGTTGATGCCCAATCCCGCGCCGAACAACCCGACGGCTCGGCCGACGCGCCGTTTCCGGAGATCGCCCGGGCGCTCCAACAGGCCCAGCCGGGCGATACGGTGACGGTCCGCCGGGGCGTCTATCGCCAACGTCTGCGGATTCCTTCCGGCAAGCCCGGCAAACCGATCACCCTGCGGGCGGCGCCGGGTGAGCGGGTCGTCGTCTCCGGGTGCATTCCGATCGAAGATTGGCGAGAAGCCGGCAACGGCGTTTGGGTGACCACACTCGACTGGAAGCCGCAGCGGTTGTTCCTCGACGGAAAACTCCAGCGTGTCGCGCGGCGCCCGGCCGAGGGATGGTGGCGATCCGTCGAGGCGACCGACTCGGGGCTGATCGATCCGGCGAACCTCCGGAATATCGAGGCGGCCGCCACCGGCGGGGAAGTGCGCGTCTGGCTCCAGCGCGGCAATACGTTTGCCACCTTTCCCTTGAAGTCCCTCGACCGGGCCACCGGACGCCTCACTTTGGCACTCGATCCGGTCAAGGACAAGGGGCGATTGAGCGACGGGGATAAGTACTACCTGCGGAATCGGGCCGAATTCATCCTGGCGCCCGGCCAATGGGCCGTCGAATCCGATGGCGAGATGTTCAGCGTTTTCTATAAACCGGCCGACCCGGCCGGGCCGGCCGATCTGGCGAGGATCGAAGCGCCCTTCTTCGAGGGCTCGCTCATCACGGTACGCGACGCGAACCATGTGCGCATCGACGGGTTGCAGGTCGTCGGAAGCCGGCACATGGGCATCGAAGTCCACGCCGCTACCGACGTTGCCGTGCGAAATTGTGTCGTTTATCACAACGCCTACACGGGCATTTCGATGCGCGAGGCGGTCGGTTCGGTTGTCGCGCGCAACATCGTCCGGCAAAACGAGTACGGAATCTCCGTCAGCTTTTCCCAGGGCGTGACGGTTGAAGAGAACGACGTCGGCCATAACGGCGTCGACGGACTGCTGGTCACCTGGAAGTCGGACGACATCACCGTACGCCGCAACTACTCACATCATCATCTGCTTTGGGGCCATCCCGATAACCTGCAACTCTATCGCGGCGTGACCAACGTGCGATTCGAGGACAACCTGCTGCTGGCCGGCGGCCAGTCGGTTATGGCCGAGGAGACGACCGACGGCGAGTTTCACGGCAACATGATCGTCGGCTGCGGCGCCTACATGCTCATCATGGGCCACGGCAACGCCGGGCGGTACAAGATCCACGGCAATACGTTGGCGATGGCCGGCTATGGGCTGATGAACCTTACCTGGAAAGATTACGATCTGCGCGAGAATGTGCTCGTCAACGGCCATGGCGGGGCGCTGTTCGGCGTGAAGGGAATCGGCGGCTATCGGGCCGACCGCAATGTGTTCTGGAATTCGGCCCGCGCGGTCAGCCCGATGATCATCGCGACCGACGCCGGCTGGCATCGCGATTTCCCGGCCGTGCAAGCAGCGACCGGTCAGGACGAGCATTCGGTCTACGCCGACCCGAAGTTTCGCAACGCCCCGGTGGCCTTTGCCGTGTTGGACAGCGGCCGGCTGCACGAGTCGACGCGCGATCGGTGGTACCTGCGGGGCGGTGCCGGGGCCTTTCGCCCGGGCGACTACGTCGAGGTGAACTTTGACGGGCTGCGCCGCCGGGTGACCGAAGTCGAAGAAGCGACGATCACCGTAACGCCCGGGCTTGACGAGCGACCCGTCAAGGGCTGGCTGGTCGCCAACTGGGCCGCCAATACGAACTTTCAACTCGATTTACGGCTTTCCGCCGATAGTCCCGGCGCTAAGTTATCGGCCACCGGCGGACCGGTCGGGTCGACGCTCGATATCGCCGCCTACCAGCGCGGCGATTTCAACGGCGACGGCACCCGTGACATACCGCCGCTGCCGAAGGAGTTGTCCGATTAGTTCAGCCCGCGTACTCGTGCCCGGCGTAGCTTCTCTTTCCTCTCCGCTGATACCCGGTCCAACTCGGCGACAATCTTTTGCGCGCAAGAACGAAGGGGCTCGATCAGATTCTCCTGATCCTCTTCGGCCAGCGACGGCGAACAGGGCATCCCCGTGGGCCGTGTTTCCCGGAAATCCCCGAAGATCTTTTCTTAGCGGGGGCGCATCACCGACGCGGTGGTCACCCAGGGCGAAGAGCCCCCGATGGCACCCAAACCGGTGAACATTCTCTGTTCAGCCGGCGGCCGATTGGGAAGACGCTGCTTTCGACGCTCTACCGCTTGCGGCGCCGCACGCAGAAGACCACTGCCAGCAGGCCGAGGGCGGCCAGCACGAAGCTGGAAGGTTCGGGGACGACCGACGCAGCGGCATGGGCCAGGTCGATGCCCTTGAGCCCCGCCCCATAGATCGTACTGATCTCGTCTTCCGTCAGGGCCCGCTCCCAGATGCCGACGTCGTCGAGCAGGCCGTCAAACCAGCGATCGGTGAACAGCCGGTCCCTGCCGATGTACCAGGGCTGGTCGATGCCTAGCAGTCCGGCGTAGGCCTGTGCGTCGTTGTTGGCACCGAGCTGGCCGTTGATGTAGATGCGGTGCATTTCTCCGGATTTCCAGACCGCCACCACGTGCGACCACTCGCCCACCGGCGTGTCGATCGTACTGGTGACGTTGCCGGCGTTCATCACGCGGAACGTGGGGGCGAGGTAGCCCTGGCTGTTGTAATCGGCCAAGGCCATTCCCGTGAAGCCCCCGGAGGCGCTCGTGAGGAGTCCGTCCCAGTTGCTCTTGCCGTCGGGGCGGATCCACATCGAAAGCGTCAGCTCGGAAGCCCCGTCGCCGATGTCCGTCGCGCCGCTGACGCCGTAGCCCGTGCCGTTATGAAACTCCAGCGCGTTGTTGATCAGCCCCGGCACGCGCTCGCTGGACCAAGTATTATGGGTAGACATGTGGTGGTTGTTGCCGGTCCAGTCGCCCACCTTCGCCCGGCGATTGGTGTTTGAATTATTCGGGTTGCCGAACGGCATGACGCTGGTCTCATCCAACGCCCAGTGGGCCACCAGGCCGGGGTTCAGGTGCGGGGGACCGAGTTCGACCCGACCGGTGAAGTGCGTCCAGTCCGAGTTGTTGTAGCCCCGGGAGTCCACGATGAAGTCGACGTGGTCTCCCGCCTGAACCGTCACGCCGATGCTGCCCATCTCGTGATAGTTGCTGTTGCTCAGTTTCATGGACCGGAGCGGCTGTCCATTGAGGTAGATCCCCGCGATCTGTCCGCTGCTGCCGGTCTGGAGGCGCATGGCGTCGTAGAAGACCGTCACCTCGCCGTCCACGTCGCTCGTCCAGCGTCTCACGGCCCAGTCGCCGTTGGAGGGGGCCTGTGAGTACTCGCCGAGTTGGGGGTAATCGGGCACGTTCCAAACGTCACCGTTGCCGCCGATCCACGAGCTCCCCGGGGCACCAGGGTAGTACGTGCCAGCGTTCGTGTTCTCGGCGAAGCTGTTCCAGTTGGCCGCGCCGTTGTACCGGCCGTAGCGCCAGTCGCCGTGCGGTTGCGCGGCGTGGCCCTCCCAGTCCTTTTGGGAATCGGCCAGCACCTTGGCCGTGGGTCGCTCGCCCGAGCCGGCGGCGAACGCGGCGCCGGCGTTGGTTCCGTGCAGGCCGGCGTTATAGACCGTGGCGACCTGGCTGGCCGTCAACGCCTCGTTCCAGACGGTGGGATCGTCGATCAAACCGTCGAAAACGCGGTTGGTATCATTATCCTGGCCAATCCGCCAGACACCACCGTTAATCCAGGACGTGCCCGCCGAGATGGTATCGGAAACTGCTGGCGTCCCGTTGAGGTAGACTGTTCGGGCGCCGTCGGAAGCGTTCCAGGTCATGACAACATGCGTCCACGCGTTCGTGGGGATCACGTCGGCCGTATCCAGGCCGCTGCTTCCGGTTGCCGTCGTTTGGACGCGCGCGTCGATGTGCGATCCCTCGTGAGCGATTCCCCAATTGCCTGTGCTCGTGCCGGGATCGATGCTGGTCTGGGCATCGCGCGTGGTGAGGATTCCCCGATATGCTGCATTGCTATCGGGGCTGATCCACGCGGAGACAGTGAGGCCGGTCGCTGACCCTGCCAGTTCATCGAGTGTCGCCGTATTGAAGAAGTTGGAACTGCCGCCGGGAAAATTAACGGCGCCTCCGATATAACCGCCCGTCCAACCGGGCGTTCCTGAATTGAACGTTGCGTTGTTTCCGTTGGCCGAGCTGTCGACAGCCGTTGTGCCCGTGGCTTCATCGAGTGCCCAGTGGCTGACCAACTCGGCATGCGCCGGCCCGGCGAGCATCGCCAAAACAGCGGCCACCACCACAAGTGCGGCCAATCGAAATGCTCTTGGAGTTGGGAATCTCACTGTCGTCATGCGTACGCCCTCTGCGCGTTGGTGGTCAAAGCGAGCCCAATCTGGGCAATCTACCTAAACGGCATAATCCATACCTACCAAGAATATCATTAGACACAAGGAATGCAAGCATTTTTCTGCGTCCCCGCCAGGTGAACGGAGAAGTTCTGCAGATCGGCCCGATAGTACCCCTCCACAGAGGGGCTTCGTCTCGTGTCCGGACTTCACGAGCCACGGGCCGAAGATCTCCAGGTTTGTCGCCCTCGTCACGCTGGTGTGCATCAGAATCTCATGGACATCGGGAAAGGCGGCCTCCCGCTCGGAGCCAGTCCCCTTTCTCATCAGGCTGCTACGCCCACTTACCGCCGCTTGCCGCCCAGCGAGAAG
>JABMRP010001244.1 GCA_013202535.1 Planctomycetota bacterium | reverse complement strand
GCCGACGCCCAGGCGAAAATCGACGCCGCCATCCTCCAAATCGATAGCCTCGCCGCCACCGACATCGACGGGCGGCGTCTGCTGGACGGCTCGGCCGACTTTCAGATTTCCGGCCGTGACACGAGTCAGGTTACCGGCGTCACGGTCCACGCCAAACGTTCCTCCGGCACTCAGGAAACCACCGCGACCATTGACGGGACGGTGGGGCAAAGCGCCACGCAGGCGCAGTTGGTCTACACGGGATCCGGCGGCAATCCGGCGTTCGATGCCACCTTCACGCTGACCGGTTCGTTGGGCAGCACGAGCATTTCCACGGTGACAACCGACACCCTGGATGAACTGGCCACGGAGATCAACAACGACAGCTACAAGACCGGAGTGACCGCTTCGGTCAGCGGCGACGAGGTGACCTTGACCAGCGTCGGGTACGGTTCCGATGCGCTGGTCTCCGTCGTGGTTACGACCGGAACCTTCGACACCAGCGGCGACGACGAAAACGGTGCCGCCACGGGAAATAGCGGCACGGCGGAGATCAACGGCCATGAATATCGGGATAACACCGCCGCCGAACTTCGCCATCAGGAAGCCGGCGCCACGTTCGCCGCCGGCGCGGTCATCCGCGTGACCGGCCACTTAGGTTCGGACGACATCACGATCATCGGCGGAGACACCCTGGTGCAAATCGCCGGCGACATCGCCGACTCCAGCGATTCGACCGGCATCACCGCCACCGTGGAAGGCAACCAGTTGGTCATCACCAGCACCAGGCGCGGAGCCGATGCCCAGGCCACGATCGAAGTCCTCGGCGGCACGTTCGATACGGTCAGCGGCGCGACCACGACAAGCGGCGAGGACGCCACCGTGGGATTCGGTTCGGTTAATGGAAATCGTTTCTCGGTCAGTCAACAGGGATTGCATTTCGAGGTCGAGTTCGCGGCCGGTTTCACGGGCGACTTCAATACGATGTCGATCGGCGACGGCGCGCTGAGTTTCGCCCTGACCACCGACGTCGCCCGAACGTCTACCATCGGCATCTCCGGTGTCCACGCGTCCCAACTGGGTGGACTCAGCGGAACGCTCGATCAGATCTACTCCGGCGGCGCCTATGCGGACCTGGGCGACAACCGTGCGCAGGCCATTCGCATCGTCGACGAGGCTCTGGGCGATCTGACCCGAATCGAGGGTGCCGTGGACGGCTTCTACGATGCCGCGATCACCTCCGCCTCGGCGATCCTCGGCGATCTTCAAGAGGACCTCGGCAACGCGATCGACGCGATCGATCTGGTCGACGAGACCGAGGAAGCCGCTTACGTTACCTACTACCAAGGTCTGGCCTACAACGCGGTGGCCGGGCTGGCGATCTTCAACACGCAACGGTCGACGATCCTGCTGCTCATCCAGCAGATCGCCGGGTTGGCGTAGCCCCCCTCTCCCTGGAGGGAGAGGACGGCAATCGCAGCGAGCCAGATGAAGGCTGTTGGCGCAGGAAAACGCTTTGCCGTATTCTACGGAGTTTGCACCGATACCGGGACGCAAAGCGGCCGACCGTGCGCGACGACCCGGAAGCGTTGTCACAAGGGGCCATCCCGGATCAAGCTCTCTCGACTTGCCCCAAGCCGATGGCGTGTTTCGGCGTCGTGCTGCCGACCAGCTTGCCAATGAACAACGAGACAAAGTCCGACTGCTGCACTGCCCAATCGTTTCTCGCCGCCATCGCCCTAAGAATGTCCGTGACGGGCACGAGTACAAGTCGAACATGTCCGGCCTTCTCAACTCCCGCACGCCACGTGACCTCGGTATACTGCTCACCGACGACTCGGCGACCCCCACGTTCGTTCGGCGCTGGGACCGGCGCAACGATTAGGGCATTTGGCGGAAAAGGAAGGTTGTAACGATGCTGAAGTCGTTGGGCATAGAAGAAGAGTTGGTAGATATCGGCATTACTGACACGGCTGTCCGGGGCGTCCGTCTGCCCTCGTCCGGGCCAGTAATCCTTGTACTTCGCATCGACAACCGCTACGGGGCGATTACCGCGATACACGACGAGGTCTGGACGTACCCCACGATAGATACCGCCCTTCGCGTCGAGTAAGGCTTCCCGGTCGGGGCACTGGGCCTCAACTTTCATGCCGAGCGATCCCGCGATTTCTGCGGTGAGCCGCTCGACAAACTTCTCGAACAACCACGGCATGTCGATCGCAAAGCCCCCGGCTGTCACGCCGCCGGCTTCAATCGGGGCTGACGGTCGGTGCCCCAGGACGAGCAACTCGCCCAGGTTGTGGACAAGCCGGTAGTGCTCGGAGAGTCGCGTGTAATGACTTCTAGCAGTTTCGTAATCCTGAATGGTGGGATACCAAGGGCCAGCGATGGCAGACCAGACCTTTCGATGCTCGAAGAGACGGCGCTTTGTCTTCGCCGTGACATCCAGAAGGCTTGCCGTTTCGAGGGCCGCGAGGAGGAGTCGATTGTCGAGGTTGTCCCCCGTGAGTAAGTGATAGGTGCAGACGATGGACGAAACGTGGTCCTCGTCCCAGGGGAAACTGCCGAGGAAATCCGGTCGGCCTCGAAGAACAGGCAGTCTCTCCCGCCGCCTCTCGTACTGTCGGGACCAGCCAATCTGCCGGATGCGGGTGGCTTCGTCGGCAAGGGCCGTACAAAGCAGTTCTTCCAACCCGGCCTTGTCCGTTGGCAGGTCAGTCCGCGAAACCGAGTCAATCTTACCGCCCAGCGCATACCGGATCAGCATGACCATTTCCCGCACAGCCAGTCGGGGCAACACGTCGATTCGCAGCGCCCCAATCCGTATCGAACCAATTCGCCGACGCGGCGTCAACTTGGCCATCCCAGCCTTGAACGTCGGCTGTACACGGACCAAGTGTCCTGCTGCCTCGACAAAGGCATCTTGTTCCACACCTGCCGCGCTGAGTAACGGCGAGAGCGCCGTCTCCAGCGGACAGCCCTCAGTAAGTTGGAGATGCTCCGGCAGACTCTCGGATTCCGTCATGACATGCCCGCCAGTTTCTGCAGAACCTTGGTCAGATCTGCGTCGTCATCTAGCAGGGCGTGATCAAACTCACCTTGGTCGTCGACGAGGTCCCCGACAACTCGACGCATCATTGGCCGATCAGCGTAACAGTACTCCTCGACCAGCGGCAAGATATCGTAACGAAGTCTCTCCCGAACCACTTCCAACGGCGATGGGCTCTTTGCGGGGATCATGAAGTAGCTGTGGCCAATCGCACGATCCCGGTCAACGCCGGCATCCAGCAGCCGTGCGTTGATACTGGCTAGCAACTTCGCCAGCGAGACGCCCTCCACTTCGCGAAGATAATTCGGTGATTGCGCAAGCACCTCAGGATCGGGGCGACACTCCACGAAGCAGAAGCGGCGGCGGATGGCAATGTCCATCAGGCTGATGCTACGATCCGCCGTGTTCATGGTCCCCAGTAGATGCAGGTTGGGTGGCACCCAGAAGGGTTCTTGGGAGTACGGAAGCGTGCTCGCCGCAGCCTCGTTTCGTTTGTCCGCCTCGATCAACGTGATCAACTCGCCGAAAATCCGGGCAACATCACCCCGATTTATTTCGTCAATCAGAAGCAGGAACTTGCGGTCCAGGTCCTTGCGAGCCTTCGCCGATACTCGGACCAACAGGCCATCTCGCAACCCAAACTTGCCCTGCTCGTCGGGCTTGTAGCCCTCAATGAAGTCTTCGTAGGCGTACGACGGGTGAAAAGTCACTTGGTCCACCGCACCGTCGCCGTGTACCGCCTTCCACTTCTTTGCCAGATCCAGTGCTTTGTACGTCTTGCCTGTTCCCGGTGGGCCGTAGAGGACAACATTCTTGCGATTCAGAAGGAGGCTGCCCAGTTCGTCTACGGGACCATCAGGTGGTGTGCCACCATTCCAGTCCGGATACTCGTCATACGATCGCATCATGAAGAAGGCGAGATGAACGTGCAGCAAGTCGGAGAACGGTAGTTGGTATTTGTCTCGAAACAACTTCAAGGCTGCTTGGTAGAACGTGTTGGCGTGAATGATGCGATTGATCCGATCCGACTCGACCGTACCGAGTAGAGCCTTCGCTGCGTCTCCGTAAACGAGCGGCTTACAGAAAGCATGACGGCTGGGATCGACGACAGCCAGCAGATAGCTGGCCGTAGTCGGGTTGATTCCACCTTTCTTGCCGGTCTCCTCTATCACTCGCACCCCGGACCAGCCCAAAAAGCCCCGGATTCGGGATTCCAAGTCACCTCCCCCATGCAGCAAATCAATACAATGTCGCTTGCACTCGTCGGCATCACAACGATCTAGGAAGTGCTTTGACCACATTATCTCAAACTGTGACAAGAGCCAACTACCGGCCCCAATGGCACGAGAGATGTTTTCCACGGGATTGCTTTCAATCGCTTCCGTCGTCAGGCACGGCTGAGCAGTCGGCAGCATCTTCTGGTGATGAAAGCCCTCCATCTTCGGATCTTCAAGGACGCCGGTATCCAGGATCGGCCGGATGGTTTTCTCGACGGCCTTGCTCAGCACTTCTTCGTTAATGTTCACTGTCGCGTCCATTATTACTTCCTTGATCGTCTTGGGGTGTAAGGGCCCAGCGACTTTCGGCGGCTCTTCAGCGTGGACTCCGCACCCAACATCACGCTGGTAATACTTCACGCGAAACTGCACGAGCGCCACTCAAACAGCGTAAGGCAAGCACGTCGCTCGTGTCAATCGTTCACGCCCATGCCCGACTGCTTGAGGCCGAAAAAGTGTCAGCCGCCAAATCTGGGTAGGACGGGGAACGCGCAGACGCGGGGCAGGTCTTG
>JABMRP010001243.1 GCA_013202535.1 Planctomycetota bacterium | reverse complement strand
GTCACGCTCGACGGCCAACTTCTGAAGCAGGGCCGAATCGAATTCACTCCGGTCGCGGCCAAGGGCGCGACCAAGTCGGGAGACGTGATCACCGACGGGAAGTACGAGCTGGCCGCCGAGAAGGGTTTGCCGCCGGGCAAGTACATCGTGCGGATCACGGCGGTCGAGGGAGGCGGCGGCGCCGATGCCAGCCAACCACCCGGGCCAGGCGGCGGTGATGCCGGTAAGGATCTCATTCCGTCGAAGTACAACACGCAGAGCAAGGAAGAAGTGACCGTGGTCGAGGGCCAATCGGAACCGCTGGATTTCAAGCTCACGACCAAGTAACCCCGAAATACGGACGTTGTTTCTTTACGCGTTTTTGGAACAGAAGGGCACCCTCCGCGACCCTCTGGCACTCCCCCGCCGGGCCAGTACCGACAAGGCGGGCGGAAACACGCCAGGGCGACGCGATCCGCTGCCGGAGGCATCAGTCATGCAATCTCAAGGTCGAAAAGCGTTTACCCTGGTCGAATTGCTCGTGGTGATCGCCATCATCGGCATCCTCATCGGTCTGCTGCTGCCCGCGGTGCAAGCGGTGCGCGAGGCGGCCCGGCGAACCCAGTGCAACAACAACCTCAAGCAGATCGCCCTGGGGATGCACAACTACCAGGGCTCGTTCAACTCTCTGCCCGTGGGCGCTTATAGTTGCTGCTGGGGAACCTGGCTCGTGGCCACGCTCCCCTACGTCGAGCAGAAGGCCCTGTACGACATGTACGACAACAACGAGAAATTCATGGGCGACGTCTCATTTCGATACTCTGGAGTACGAAACCGGCCCGTATCGACCAGTCGCGTTCCCACCTACACTTGCCCCAGTGACGAACCCCAAACGGCTTTCTCCGACGGGATCACCTGCCATAACTACGTGGTGAACATGGGCACCACCGGGTTCGTCGTGCGAAATCCACCCGGTGATGTCACCTCGGGCGCCGAGAAGGACGTCAACGGCGTGAAGGACTTCGGTGCGCCCTTTACGATCAGCGGCTGGACGGGCATCGACGCAAAAGCCTACAAGATCGACCACATCACCAACCAGGACGGAACGTCCAACACAATGATGGTGTCCGAAGTGATGCAGGGCAAAGGGGGCACGGACCTGCGCGGCTTCTCCTGGTGGGGCTACGCGGCCGGGTACGAAACCTACCTGCTGCCCAACTCCTCGGAACCCGACGTCATGCAGGGCGCCGGATACTGTGATAACACGGCCGACCCAAAGCACATGCCTTGCATCGGTCCCCAGTCCGAGAGCCAGCCGATGACCACGGCCGCCCGAAGCCAGCACACCGGCGGCGTCCACACCGTCATGTGCGATGCGTCGGGACGCTTCGTTACCGACGAGATCGCTCTTGACGTCTGGCGCGCATTGAGCACGTCCAACGGTAGGGAAATCGTCGACGAAGACGAGGACTTTTAGTCCGCCGGTTGAAAAAGTCGTGTGCCACTGCTTGCTTGCAAGCAGTGCCGTGGATTCGATCACGAAACCCGGCATAAAGGCACTGCTTGCAAGCAAGCAGTGGCACACATTCCGGCAAAGTCCCCTTTTTCAACGGACTTTTGGCCGCCTGCTGAAAAAGTGGGGCAAGTTTTGCCGTACCCTGGACACGCTCACCCCAGCCTCTCACGGCAGCGAGAGGCATTCTAACTCCAAGCCTACTCGTCGGCCCGATCTTTGTGCCCGGCACGGCATTTGCATGTTGATACAACCAGCGTAGCCGGCTACACGGGTCAGCACCAAGGGCAGCTATGTGGGGAGACGGGTCTCGTGTGACTCTGTCTCCCGGGCAGCGGAGCAATCCGCTTCGTTGCGGAGTAAAGGAGAGAAAGATGAGTAGGTTGACTAGGACGTTTTTGGGATTGCTGGTCGCATTTGGTTTCCTTGCGACGGAAGCATTGGGAGGCGAACGGAACGACGACCCTCCGGCGGTTCAGCAACGACCGCGGGATCGCACCGGGTATCCGGCCGAGGACGTCGACATTGGCGGCCCGCGCACTCGCACTGAGACGCGGAGCGGGGCCCTCGCGAAAGCCTTCGGGGAACCGGCTCAAACCTGCAACCAGGACCAGAATTGCGACGGATCGCCCCCTGACGATGCCACGCAGACGCAAACGCAAACGCAGACGCAGACGCAGACTCGCGAGCAGCAAGCTTTTGCGGAGGCCCAAGCCCAGTTGCGAGCCCAGTATCGAGAGCTAGTGGTGGCTCGATGGCAAGCCCACCTCGAGAGCAAGGATCAGGACCGGAACCAGTTGCGTGACGGTTCCTGTCTCTGACCGACCGGCTCGCGGGGCGCGATTGCCAACAACCGGTAGACTGGCCATGCTGTTGTGGATGGCCGAAAAACAGTTCGCCGATGAGGCCGTCTTCGGACGGCCTTTTTCGACGTTTGCGGTGCCCGGTCCATCGAGTCTGGCAAGCGGGGTGGGAACGAATTGCGCGCTGCCTCACCGGGGGGGTGTTACTTTCTTGCAGCGCCCTGCGGCACCTGGCATCTACGCCCGGCCATTCTGGCCGGTGGCCCTGCTCGTCACCTGTTGTGTGCCACTGCTTGCTCGCAAGCAGTGTTGCCGTGCGAATCCATCTCTGTTCGGGGATTATTGGCAAACTACGGCGTCTTCCAGCGACTCTCCACGTTTGACAACGGAGGAGAGGCACCGGTACTTCCCGGCAGCGGAAACCGGGTACGCTTCAGACGGATGATCCCTCAAACTCAGAATCCTGGCCCTCCACGGAGGGTATCACTTGCGATGGGTTCGCAATTCGCGGATACTCGACTCCGTGTAATCGGGATCCGTGGGCTTTGATTCAGAGCGGGGATCCGACTTGCCGACATCTTGACGACCGAAGATCCGTTGGGACAGCACTTGCGTCATGTTTTTGCGCTATTCAACGAAGCGGATGCAAAATGGCGGGAGGTCGAAGTTGTTGGACAACACCGCAAGTCGTGGCAGTGGATCAAGACTTGGGTCCGGCTATCACACCTGACAAACTGGCGAATCCGGGCCGTTTACACGCCGGGTGCCGTGCAACGTCTTTGGCAGGCGGAATGGCCAGGATTCAAACTTTCCGAAGGCGATTTCACCTATGACGGCGATCGTGATTCACCTGACGCGGTCAACTCGCTTCTCGAAGCAATTCAAGAAACAAGTACGCCGAAAAGGCCGTGGTGGCGTTTTGGGTAGAGTCGAAAAGTAGAATGTCCCCTCTTACTTGTCCCTGTACGTGAACGCGGGACGAACCGCGTTTCCCGCCCCGCGTGCCTGACCGGCTATCGGCTACTCTATTCCGTCTTCTCTACGAATTGGACTTTTACGGCATCTTTCATTTTCGCGGCATAGCCGGAACTGGCAATGAACAAACGCACGTTCAAGTCCTTCAGCTTCGTGTCGGGACCGACGCCGACCATGCGAACGCCCTTCTCCTTGATGCCGATTGCCTTGTGAAACGACTCGATTTCGCGCATGAAGTACCCCGGTACCCAAGCTGCCAAGTCCTCTCTCGTTAGGCCCTCAAGCGTTTGGAGAGGATCGTCTTGCGAAGTAACGATCCAGATGTCGTTATCCCAGCCTTCAACGAGCGAGAGTACTTCTTCATTGGCCTCGATTAGCCACTCATATTCGAGCAGTTCTTGGATGTCGTCCTCCGCTTCGATTGTGATCGGATCCTCTCCGGTCAAGTGGAGTTTGAATTCGGTCGTGGCTTCGGGGACGGAGAAGACAAAGTCGTGGTGGTTGCGAGTGCCTCGAAGAGAGACCGATTCGAGCACCTTGTCGTATTTCTTCCCGTCGGCAGTTACGTGCGGGTTGTTCGGAGTTTCGATCGTCCTGTTGTCGATGCGAACCACCAACAAGACTTTCGCTTGATCGTCTTTCGGCATTGCCGCCTCGCTGTCGGAAATTCGATAACTGCGGCAGCGTTGGATCGAGATGACTCGTGGTATCTTCTTCTCCGGCTCAGGCGTTGCCGAACCGGATTCGTCAGATAAGCTATCGGCTGGATTCGAAACGGAATCGGTTCGGTCACACGCGACGCCGGATAGGATGACGAACAATGCGACAGCCACCAGCAGAACGAGTCGGTCAGTCATAAGAATACTCCTCGATTGTGTTGTGGGCGTCATGGCATGTGGTTCGACGGTATGCTCTTCAATAGTGTGAACCAGGGTGCGGTTGAAGACGCCGTGGGAGTGGGGGGCGGACTGATGGGGATCTTAGTTCCCGTGTCGGCCTGACGCAATACTCCCAGTGAATTTCTTGCCACTTCGTCCACCCTCTTTTCACGCGAGTGTCAGGTAGTTTACCTGACGAGATCGCCGTTCTCGACGGCGACCGTAGCGGAAGTCGCAAGAGTTCAGACGAAGCGAGGTCTCTCTCGACGCGGGCTGAATTCTTGCCAGTCCAGCTACGGCGGGACGTGCGGCACGGCATCTGCGTATCGCCGGGGCGTGCCGCGGTGGCACACCGGATCGAGCTTCACTGGAATCAAGCTAAACCGTGTCTCATAAACGACTTAGCAGAGTTCCTGCACGCCGATCCAAGAATCCCCCAAAGTTGGCGTTGTAAGATTTACCATTTCGGGACAGAATACGCCCCGTCTCGTATCCGCCGGTCATGCGACCGAACCGATTGAGTGGTCGCTGACGGTAGAGGGAAAGACTGGGTGGGCCGACAGGAAGTCGACTCATCGCCCTCGTGGGGGTGCGAGACGATTCGCCCGACAAGGCCGGTGACATGGAGGTCGCCTAATTGCTTCTCGCCCTTTCTTGTTCCCCCGCTTGTTCATCGGTGCGGTGTGTTGCGCGCCGACGGAACAGCGTGACGAAACAGCGCGACGGGGGATCGTGCGAAGGGCGTGAAGCAGACTTGTCTGCTTGTCGCGGCGAAGGCGTGATTTGAGGCCGAATCAGGAGGGAACCGATGGTCTCGTTGCAAGCGGTCGTATTGACCTTGGCACTGTCCGGCGCCGGGGAAACGGTTTTGCTCGACTTCTCCGCCGATTGGTGTGGACCCTGTCGGGAGATGGAGCCGGCGGTCCGGCAGTTGGCCCAAATGGGCTACCCGGTCCGCCAGATCAACATCGACGATAATCAAGCGCTGGCCCGCAAGTTCGGCGTCGAGTCGATCCCCTGCTTTGTCATGCTCGTCGACGGCCGCGAAGTCGGCCGGGTCGTGGGACGAACCGATATGGGTCGTCTGCAAGCGATGTGCGAGCAAGGACGGAAGGCCGAAGCGGAGAAACAACGTCGCGCGGCGGCCACTCGCGCGGCGAAGGCGACGCCACCGGTCGACACCCCCATCCCGGCCGTCACCAGCGGCGCTCCGTTGCGCCAGATCGCCGGCCCGCGGTCGATGCGGCCGGTAGCCCCGGCGGCGGATGCGTCGGTACCGAACGATGCGCTGATCGCGGCCAGTGTTCGCCTGCGAGTGATCGACGCCACGGGCCGTTCGTGCGGCTCGGGAACGATTATCGACGCCCGAAATGGCGAAGCGCTGATCCTGACCTGTGCGCATCTGTTTCGCGATTCCCAAGGTAAGGGTCGAATCGAGATCGATCTATTCGGTCCCACCCCGGCGCGGGGAATCCCCGGCCGGCTGAAGTCGTACAACCTCGATCGCGAGGTGGCCCTGGTCGTGTTTCAACCGCCGGGTCCGGTGGTCAGCGCGCCGGTAGCCAAAGCGGGCGTGAAGTTCCGTCGCGGCGATCAGGTCACCGCCATCGGATGTAGTCACGGCAACGATCCCACGGCCCACCAGGGTCAAATCGCCTCGGTCGACCGGTATCTGGGAGCCCCCAACCTTCAGGTCACCGGCGGATCGATCGACGGGCGCAGCGGCGGCGGAATGTTCGCTGCCGACGGACGGGTCATCGGCGTCTGCTATGCCGACGATGCCGACGCCAGCGAGACCATGTGTGCCGCGCTGGGCGCGATTCACGCCGAACTCGAGGACTCTCGTCTCGCCTTCGTCTTCCGCGACGACGCTCCCCTGGTGGCCATCGCCGACCCTCCGCCGATGCCCCGGCGTATGCCCCTGGCGGCCGTGCCCAGCCCGCCGGCCGGTGCGCCGGGTAGTTTCGTCTCGCACGAGACGTCCGTCCACGGGGCGGCCGATCGCCAGGACATCGGGCAACCGCTGCGGGCGGAGATTATGGGAATGTCGCAAGGAGCCGAAGTGATTTGCATCCTCCGCTCTCTCTCGACCCCCTGGGCAAAAAGCCGGCTGATTGTGCTCGATCGGGCTTCTCCGGCTTTCCTTCAACACCTGATCTTCAACAACAGCGGCCAGCCGGGCACGGCCGCGAAAATCCCCGTGCCGACGCCACGGGGCATGGCCCAGGCGGCCGCCCAACTCAGCCGCGGCGAGCAGGCCGTGCTGGCCGAAATCGGCAGCGTACCCAACCGGGCGGACGTGATCTGTATCGTTCGGCCGTTGGACCGCCCACAGGCCGACAGCCGGGTCTTCGCCGTCGACAAGGCTTCCGGCGCGTTCATCGAGCAACTGACCGCCGAAACCCGAGCCCAGGACATGCGGCGTTTGACGTCGCTGGCCGCGCCCAAGACGCTGCCCAATTCGCCGGTGGTCCTGCAAGCGTCGTATCAAGGGGCCATGCATTGACACCCATCGGCCGCTCGACGTAAGATCCCGCATCATGCAGGACGGATCCTTTCAATCGACGCACGGGGAGAAACGCCGCGCCCACTTGGTGGGCGTCACCGGTTCCGGGATGCGCGCCCTGGCTTCGGTTCTTGCCGGTTGGGGATGGCAACTGACCGGCTCCGACCTGCGCGTCGATCCGGAGGGAATCCCCGGCGTGAAAGTCTTTGCCGGACATTCCCCGCGGCATCTCTCGCCCGACGTGCAATGGGTCGTCCATAGCGATGCGATCGGGCCCGAGAACCCCGAACTGCGCCGTGCCGCCGAGCTGGGAATTCCCACGGCGACCTACTTCCAGGCGCTCGCGCGGTGCATGTCCGGACGATGCGGTATCGCCGTGGCTGGAACGCATGGAAAATCGTCGACCACGGCGATGCTCGCCAGAATACTGATCGATGCCCAGCGCGATCCGACCGTCTTCTGCGGCGCTTCACCGATGGGCCAGGCGACGGGTGGCCGTGCGGGAGCGGGCGAGTTGGTGTTGGCCGAAGCCTGCGAATATCGGGCCAATTTCCTCCACCTTCGACCCTACGTGGGGGTGGTGCTGAACGTCGAACACGACCATTTCGATTGCTTTCCCTCGTTCGACGCCCTCAAACGGGCATTTGTCCAATTCGTCCGCAACTTGCCGTCCGACGGTCTGCTGATTGTGCGTAGCGACTGTCCCGTTTCGCGTCGCCTGGCCGCCGAAGCCGGTTGCCGGGTGGAGACCTTCGGCCTGGGCTCCGATGCCACTTGGTCGGTCGACCGCATGGACCACGACCGGGGCCGGTTTCGCTTCGGCCTGACTTACAAGGGGCAGCGCGTCTGCCGCGTGGCGTTGCGAATCCCCGGCCGCCACAGCGTGCTCAATGCCTTGGCAGCCGCAGCGGTGGCGTGGCATCAGCGGATCGATCCGGCGGGAATCGCACGCTCGTTGGGTAACTTCCCCGGCGTTGCCCGGCGGATGGAACATCTGGGCCGCCTGCGAGGAATCGAACTGCTGAGTGACTATGCGCACCACCCGACAGAGGTGGTCGCGGCATTGAAAACGGCTCGGCTGGCGTATCCCGGGCGAAAACTTTGGTCTGTTTTTCAGCCACATCAGGCCTCGCGAACCGCCCGGTTACTAGACGAAATGGCCGCCAGCCTTCAAAATGCGGATCGGGTCGTGGTGGCCCCGATCTATCGGGCCCGGGAGAAAGCGTTCCCACCGGGCGACATCACGGCAGCCGACCTTGCCGATCGAGTGGAGGCACTCGGCGGAAAAGCGGTGGCCATGCCGTGCAAACAGCGGATCGTCCGGTTGTTGCGGGAAGAGCTTTGCCCGGGCGACGTACTAATCATTGTTGGCGCTGGAGACATCGACACAATCGCTCATGAGTTGGTCCAAAGGTTTCGAGAAGATCGTGCGGCGGGATGAGCCGCTGGCAATGCACACATGGTTCCAACTGGGCGGTCCGGCCG
>JABMRP010001242.1 GCA_013202535.1 Planctomycetota bacterium | reverse complement strand
GCCTGGGAGGAAACGTCAGTAGACCAGCTCTCCAGCGGGGGCAGTGCCCGTCGAGCCCGTGACCCCGTGGGACCGATATTCGATTGGTCCCCCGCCTGAATTCTGCCCGCATTTCTCACGTAGAGCGGGGTAAGCAACACGCCGGCCCATCCATTTCAGGCTCCTAAGAAGATTGGGTTGGGGTCTGTTTTGCCAACGGGCAAGCGGCCGATTTTCGCTACAAGGCACGTTCTAAGCGACTTCGTTCGTGCCTTCAGGGCAAGTCACCCCCCCCATGGTGATCGAGGGGGCTTGTCTACCCATGGCCGGCAGCTATGGTCTTGGCTTGCCACCCGCCAGGCTCCTTGCAATGCCGTCACGGCTTGGTATGCTATAGGCCTCACCTGCCGAGTTTCGCAGGGTTCTCCCGAAGTTTTTGCCACACCTGGTAGCGACACCGTAAGAGGAGAACAGCTTTCGCCCACCGCCACCGACCCGCCGCATGGCGACCCGGTCACACCATTTTTTGGCACCCGCCTAGGTGTCGCGCCGTACCCACCCTCCATTTTCCTTCCCGTGCAATGAGGAGCAGCACATGTCCGCATCCGCAATCCTTTGTCTCGTGGCCTTCCTGGGCGCAGAGGACGTTTCCCCGGCCATCACCACCACGCCGGACCTCGAGCTTCGACAGATCGAGCAGAACATCATTACGCTGACCAACTTGGAACGGAGCAAGCGTGGTCTGTCGCCGCTGCAAGTCGATCCGAAATTGCTCAACTCGGCCCGAAAACACGCTTCGTGGATGGCCAACCGTCGCGTGATGCATCATTCCCATTCGGGGGTGGCTGAGAATATCGCGTACGGCCAGCGCAGCAGCGAGGCCGTGTTGCGGAGTTGGATGAACTCGTCGGGCCACCGGGCCAACATTCTCAATCGATCCTACAAACGGATCGGCGTCGCGGCGTTTAGAACCCCGGGCGGAACGATCTACTGGTGCCAACAGTTCTTGCGATAAGCCGATTTCGATGCGACGGCGGAACATTCGGAAAATCCGTGATGTTCGGCCCTCGAAGCTCGCCCGCCTGGCAACGGTGACCTAGAGTTGCGCGGTGGCCGTCGGTTCGCGCCACGGCCTCCTCGTTACGCCGCGCGCGTCCATGCTCGGACGCGACGGCTGTCTGGAATACCGCTCCCGTTGTCAACAGGAATACGATTCCATGGCCGAACGTCGTCGTCGCAAACTGGTCGCCCAATTCCAGTACAAACTCATCGCCCGCATGGTGATCTACTGGCTCATCTACCAGGTGACCCTGTTCAATCTGCTCTTCGCCTGCCGTCTGTTGGAAGAGGGGAAGGGCAATCTGCTGGAGCAATTCGGGCTGTTTCTCCAGGATTCTTATCCCATGCTGATCTGTTTCGCCGTATTGGTGCCCGCGTTTGCCTGGGACGCCGTGAAGTTTTATCACAAAGTGGCCGGGCCGATCTATCGTTTCCGCAAGACCGCCCGCGAAATCGCCGCCGAGGAGCCCATCCGCCGGGTTAAACTGCGCGACGGCGATGAACTGCTGGAACTGCAGGACGACTTCAACGCGATGATCGACACGCTGGCGCGACTCCACGCCGTGAAACTCGCCGACGAGTCGAACAATCTCCCCGCGCCGGATGAATCGACACTCGGCGGCCTTGTCCTTTCCCACGAGACCACTCCAGAGGAACTGTCCAGTGAGGCAAGCTAGCTTTCTTCACACGGCCGGCCGCCATGCCGGTCGTCGATGGGCCGTCGCGCCGCAACGTCTTGGGCCACTTTGGCGCGCGGGCGGGGCGACTCGACGTGGCGTCTGCGCCATCGAATATTGCCTTATCCTCTCGCTCATCCTCGTGGCTTTCATCGCCGCCTTCCAATCGTTTGGCATCGAGACCGCCGAGTGGTTCGACGATATATCCGGCGCCATTTCCGGCGAGTCGGGCGGTAGTGGTGGCGGAGCAGACGGCGAAGACGGAAGTGGGGGAGCCGGAAGCGGGGACGATGGAGACGGGGAGAGTGGCGGCGGACGCGGAGGCAGAGGCGGAGGCAGAGGCGGACGCGGAGGCAGAGGACGCTGACCGTGCGTCACGGATCAAACAGCGGATTGGGTAGCGTTGGCGTCTTGCCCGTGTAGGGCGAGAACCATGGGCAGCATGCCCATGGCACCCCATCAACGGGGTTGTGAAGAACCGACGGGGCTGCCCTCGGCGCCTCTTGGTCCGGCCCCCGATCTCCGGCCGGCCCGACCAGCGAGCGTGGGAACGAAATCGGGCTTGCCCGCCAGATGGGCAATATCTCGCATCAGCCGTAAGCTCAACTCGCTGAACGCCTGCCGCGAATCATCCAAGTTGGGAAACTCCGACGGATCGATCGGATCACCCACCTGGAACGTGACTCGGGCGGGTGTGAACAGGCTGTGCCAAACGACGCCGTCGAAGGGCGAGCCGGCCACGTAACAAGGGATGACCGGTACGCCGGCCTTCAGCGCGATCATGGCGGCCCCAAGTCGTCCGCGCAGCAGAAGGCGGTCGCTCCGATTGATGCGTCCTTCGGGGAACAGGCCGACGAGTCCGCCTTGCTGGGCGATGCGAATGGCCTGTTTCATGGCCGCCGTGTCGATCCCGCCTCGACCCACCGGAATGCAACGGCAGGTACGAAAGAACCAGGACACCACGGGCATGACGCAAAACTCCCTGGCAACCATCCAGTGGACGAGCCGGCCGGACGCGAGTTGGATGAAGGCGGGATCGACTGGGGAACGATGGTTGGAAACGATCACCGCCCCCCGATCAGGGGCCACGGGAAGCGGCCGGGACACGCCCGCCCTCCAGAACAGGCGAGCCAAACACGTATTGAGCAGATAAAGGATGAACTGCCCCCCGTTATAAGGGGTGCCGCGTTTGACCGACCAGAACCGCATTACCAGGATCAGTCCCAGGGCAATCAGAACTCCCGATGCAAGAATGTCGGTGCCGGTGGCCGATAACATGGGAAATCTAAGCCCTTTGTCTCGTTTGGATCGTCGACTGATGTTCATCGGGGTAGTGAGCGACACGCACGGACGCATTCACGCCACGACCGAGGTGGTCCGAATCCTGGCGGATTTCGATCTGGAGTTGGTCCTGCATTGTGGCGACGTCGGCTCCCCAGCGATTGTACCACTCTTCTCCCGATGGCCCACCCATTTTGTCTCGGGAAACGTGGATCGGGTCGGTCCGTTGCGCGCGGCCGTGATCGCGGCGGGTCAGATTTGGCACGGGCAGTTCGGCCACCTGGAGCTGGCCACCAAGCGTGTCGCGTTTCTCCACGGCGACGACCAACAGCGGTTGTCCGACGCGGTCCGGGGCGACCGATGGGATCTGGTCTGTTTTGGTCACACCCACTCGGCCACCCAATTCTTGCAGGGATCGACGCTCGCGCTCAACCCGGGGCCATTGGGCGGTCGAGGGACATACTCGGTGGCCGTGGTCGAACTGCCGGCGATGGAAGTCACGATCATTCCCGTGTAGGGAACCGTGCCGAACGGAAGAAGGGACGGATACCCCTTGTGCGGAGCACCGGATACCGGCCGCCGCCTGGTCGGGCCGGCAAGAGGTGCCTGTCCCCTCTTACCGGAACGCAACGATATTCAGCCGGCTCGCTTGGAAATCCGGTTGACCGGCTGCATCGGTTCGACTTCGACCGCACGATACCGATACTGCATGACGTAAGCGTCTTCGGGCGAATCTTCGTAGTAGTCGCGTAAGACGCTCACGGCGCGGAAGCCTCCGTCGCGGAAGAAGAGCTGGGCGGGAAGATTCCGCTCGCGAACTTCCAGAACGATTCGATTGCGCCGTTGGGCCGAAAGCTTGCTGATCAGCTTGCCGGCCATCTGCTCGCCGACTCCCTGGCGGCGGTAGTCCACGCTGACCGCGAAATTCAGGATATGAAGGCGCGTCTTCTGCAATTCGTAGATCATGAATCCCACGACGCGATCGTCGTGTTCGGCGACCATGCCGATGCAGTTCCGCTGCCTCAGGGCGCGGATAAAATCTTCCTCGTCCCAAGGAAACTCGAAGCTTTGGCCTTCGATTCGAAGGATCTCGGGCATATCCCGGCGGATCATCCATCGAATGTGAACTCGCACCGTCGGCTTTTGAACGGAACTCATTTTGGCCTCCTTCCATGTCGGCCTGAAACGGACTCGACTTCGCGGCACTTCTGGCCGTCGTCGCCGAACGATGTTTCCTCTTGCCGACCCCGCGCCGCCATGTCCCTGCAGCCGCTGGCGCCGGCACTCGCAATGTCGACAGTACGTTAACACAAGATCCCGATTCCGCCAATACGAAACGGGGCCGGGGGATCGTCTTTTTCTCCAACCAGCCAGCCAACTCGACTGCCCCCCTGGTGACGACGCTTTGGGGTCGTGAAATGCCCGCGGACACCGCACGTCGTGGTGTCGGTGCAAACCGTTGTGCCCCAGAGAGTTCCGCTTCGATGGCAAGGGGTCTCGCCCTTGCGATCCCACGCGCATCGGGTGGGGACGTGGGGATCCCCGAGGTGCCCCCGGCACGGCCTGCTCATACTAGCCCGGTGGCTGCGTGCCGTGGTGAGAAATGGCCGAGGGCTTGGGAGTATCGGCGTGGATCATGGTTACGGGCACGACATGCCCGCGGCCGCGAAGCCGGCTTGCGCACCGGATCACTCCGGCCAAGGCGATCAAGATGCCGAGAAAGGGCAATGCAAGCCACAGCCACCAAGCGATCCCAACCAGCACGGCAACCGTGCCCGGCCATCGCCGCAGCCAGGCGCGCGCCGTCGGCCATTGCCAGCCGAGGACCGCCAGCAGGATCGCGCCGATCACCGCGGCGGCGAGCAGCAGCCGGTATCCCAAGTCGGTGGAAGGCTTGCTCCGATAACCGACCGTGGGAGCTTCCGTGCCGGCCTGCAGCCGCAGATGAGTCGAACGGAGCCGGTGGTCGAGCAGACGGCACCAGAGTTCGGTCGGTTCGACGGCCCCACTCGCCCCGGTGGGGCGATCGATTTCCAGATCCCGGGTGATTTCCACTTGTTGCCCTTCGATGGTATCCAATGCGGCGACGGCGGTCTCAACATCTTGCGGGCTTTGGGCCGTTTGGTCGAGGAGCCGTCGGATTCTCTCCTCCGCAAAGGTCAGCCGCGTTGCCCAACGCCGATACCAGGGCGTTTTCGCTTCCGGGTCATCGAGTAACGAAGCAGCGCTTCGCTGCACGGCCGCCGCCGCATCCTGGATGCGTGTCAGATCGTACTCCAGGGGGGTGAGCCGTTGGAGTTCGTCGTTGGGCAGTCCCTGGGTCGGTTCCCATTGCCCGGGACCGGAGATGCGCCACAGCGTTCGTTGTGCGGGCAGATCCTCCAGGCTGGGCGACTCGAATCGGCGATGCCGGGACGATGTCCAGGAGGAGAGCGTCCCGGAAAACAAGACTTCGATTCGCTGCGGCAGGGCAGCGGGCCCCAGGGGCACGCGAAAACGATCCGGCCGCCGGGTGGCCTCGGGCGCCGTCGGCACGCCGGCAACGAAAACGGCCAGCGGCTGCTGCCCTTGGGGCATGATCAGGAAGACCTCGGAAAGCCGGGCCGGTTCCAGGGTGATCGCAGCCACGCCTACATACGAATCACCCTCGTCCCACGCCACCTGAATCTCCGCCGAATCGACACGGGCCTCGGCCACGGAACGTTCGGCCGGTTTGAGGACCGCCAGGAAGTTTTCGTCGGTTACCCGGTATACTTCGGCCGAGGAAGAGATCGACGACGCCCCGTCGAGTTCCTCCGGTAGCGTTGTCTTCTGCAATCCCTGGGTTTCCCAACGGACTGCCTTGGCGGCATACCGCGACGGCAGGATCACGTATTGCCGTACGTCCTTGGCCGACCGCATGGTGATCGGCGGAACGCGGAGTTGATCTTCCAGCCCGCGTTTCAACTCGCCGCTGACGCGCAATCGATAGGGTCCCTGGATCGCATGGGGTGGACGAACGACCAACTGCCGGCGGTCGGTGCCGAGAACTTGGGTGACGGTCGCCCGTGCCGCCGGTTCAACTTCCTCGGACGGAATCCACTCGGGGGGAACGTCGAAACGGATTGAATCGAGCCATCCGTCGCGGACATCCACCTGGACGTCGAGGTGCAATCTCCAGGCTTGGCCGTCCCAAACCAGTCGAGTGACCTGATCGGCGACGACGTCGGGGAGATTGGGGCCGACGCTCACCGTGGCATCAATGGGCTTGCCGTCGCCCGTGTAACCCTCGTGCAGCCGGCCCAAGCCGGTGCTCTCGCCGTTGACATTCGGTGCTTCGACTTTCCGCAGACCGGAGCGGACGGTCACTGGCACCGAAACGGCCGGCTGGCGGAATATTGCGACGTCGGTCGAGCGAATTTGGCAGTCGGTCATCGTGACCACCGGAAGCGGCATGGTCTTCTTCGCCGGATACGACAATCGGCCGCGTAGCATAAGCTCATGCCGCCCGGAGACCGGCTCGGATAAGAAAACAGTGATCAGGCCGCTGGTCGGATCGCCCGACCAGCGCACCGCCCGTTCTTCTTCGCCGGCGAGAACGGAAACACTGTCGATCTTCATGCCGGGCGGGCCCTGGAGCCGGTGCTGGAAATGGCGGCCTCGGCTGGGCGTCAACTCCGCTTGGTAGTGGATCTCGGCCTCCCCCAGATCAAAACTCACCGCCACCACCTGATCGGCCACCGTCTCGTTTGGCACCCTGCTGGTGGTCAACAGCCAGGGCGCGTGCGAGTTGGGTGCAAGGCGATAGACCCACTGCGGTTTGGCTTCCGAGGCACCCCATGAAGCGGAGAAATCGGCGACCGGCACGACGTCCGTTTCTTCGGACGAGGGCATCTTGTATTGCAGAGACGGGTCCACCGTGACGGCAACCCAGCGGGCCGTGGGACGGGTGTCCTGTGTTTGAAGGTGCGGAAATCGCAGGTTTCCCACGCCCGACGCCCCGCTCAACAGAAACGTCGCCTCGACCACAACCTGATTGGAGTTCGTTTCGGCCAACTCCATCTCAATCATCTGCGGATTGCCCGGCGTCACTTGCACGGCGACGATCGTCGTATTGGCATCGTCGACCGGCAACATGCGCAGCCGGGGGTCGGCGGCCAGAAGCACCCGGGCAAGCTGGCTGCTATCGCCGCGAAACGTCAGTCGGGCGTCGATCACGACCGAACCGGGCCGGATCTTGACCCAGTAAAGCTCTTCGGTGGTAACCGTTCGGTCGCCGCCGAGCCCCTCGCTCTGAGCCCAGTCAACGCCAAGCCGATCGGTGGGCCCCAAGTCGGCCACCAGCCGTTGCCCGCCCTCCTCCAGAACGACCGATCCCACGGCCGTCGGCACGCGGATCGGCGGGGCGCCCGGCGGCAGGTTCAACTCCAGCGTCGAGGTGACCAAACGGGGAATCAGCAGATCAAAACCCGAGCTACCGTTTTCGTCGCGCAGAGCCGGCTGAAGCGACAATTCGAGGCGATAACTTCCGGGCTCCGGTACGTCGTTGAGGATCAGCGATTTCCCGTCACTACCCCACTCGGCCAGGATGGTCCGGCCGTCGAGCGTTGCCCCCCCGGGAAGAAGATTCGCGCCGGGAAGTTGCAGGGGAATATGAATGTGCGCCGGTTTCCCGATCACCAGCAGATCGTAGCTGGCTTTGAAATCGGCGACCGTGAAGCCTCCTCGTCCGACACGAGGGACCAGATTGCCGCGATACGCCCCCGCGCCGAGTACCCATTGTGGTTCACCGGTCAGGGCATCCGCGCGATGACGCAGCGCGTTGTATAGAGCCGCCGGTACGTCGTATTGGTCACCGGTGGGTTGCCTCTTATCGTCGACGGGTATGAACAGCCGGTGGATCGTCGCCGGGGTTTGGGGCGGAGTGTCGGTCGGATCACCCCGCGCGTGGGCGCAGACGGAAAGGATTGCCACGACGATCAGGGCGACCACGCCGGCCGAGACCGCTGGCAAGTTGGCGTGCCGCTGGGTCGAAGGCTCGGATTTCTCGTCGTGCGAGGGGGCGAGCGCGTCGCGCCGGCGAGCAAGTCCCCAGGTCAAGGCGAAAAGTGTACCCAACACGGCCCCCGAAGCGGGCGGGACAAGCGGATCGGGCAAAACCAGCGCGACGACTCCGAAGAGTCCGGCCAAGAGCACCAGCCCGACCGGACGCCGGATCAACAGCCAACGGCCCAAGGACACCGTGGCCAAGAAGGCGATCCACCCCAGCGCGTAAATCGAACCACGATCGACGACCGTCAGTTGGGCCCCTTGCGATGCCGGGATTTCCAGGTCGTGCATGGTCCATCCCCGCGTATCCTTCGCCCCAAAGAGCATCGGAGGAAGGCCGCGCCACGGCGAACCGTTGCCAGCCGTTTCGGTCGACTGGTGGGGAAGTCGCAAGGATTCGTCGTTGCCGGCCGGCCCGTCGGCTCGTCCCCGCCCCAGAGGGCCGAACAATCGTTGGGTCACGGTTTTTCCCGGCCCGCCGAGGTCGGCCGGCGACGCCAGACGCTGGAAACCGGGCGGCAGCCATACGGTCCAGTGGCGGGTGAGGACGGGGAAATGGGCTTCCGGCAGGGGCGCGTCGAGCCGGCCGAGGATTCCCAGTTTCGCCCCGGCAGTGAGGAAATACACGCTCAAACGCGAGAATTTGCGCCCCGTCGGAAGTGCGACGGTCAGTCGGTTGTCCGCCTCGTCGTCGGCAGTTTGCCATGCGGTTCGAGTGCCGTCGATCCAGACTCCCCGAACCGCGTCGGCGGTTGCCGTTGGGGGAAGCGTGAGTTGCAGTGGTTCGCCTCCGACGCTCTCCATGCGGTAGGTCACCAGATGAGAGCCCTGGCCGTCCGGATCGAAACGCGACTGGAGTTGGCAACTCCAGGCCCACGCCGTCGGCGTCGTCGACTTCGGCTCCAGCGACACGCTCACCGCCGGTGCGGCCGAATACCCGGCATGACGGGCCGGTTCGTAGCGATAGGCGGCTCGAGCCGTTTGCTGCCGATCGGGGGCGGCCGCCGCAGTGGGGACGGGGTAAAGGTGCCGGTTATCGATTCGCAGGGGAGTCGCCCCCGCGGCACGGATGACCAACGTCGCGCGCTGCGACACGGCTTCCGGAAGCCAGGCCAGGCCAATCGGCTGTTCGTCGGCCAGACGGACCGAACGGCTGGCACGCAGGTCGAAGGGGACACTTCGCGGACGGGGAAGCACGACCTCCCAGGTTTCGCCCCCGCTGGTCGGATCCTCTGCCGCGTCATCGAGCGGTACGGCCGTCAGTTGTTCGGCGCCCTCGGTGCCGAGCGTCCATTGTGGGGGGGCGCCACGGCGTTGGGAGAAATGGACCACGATCCGCTCTACGCCGGAGGCTTGTGGAACGCAGCGAAGCCAGTATGTTTCATCCAACCGGCCGTCGCTTACCGACGCCTCCACGCGAATCGTGCCCGTGTAGCTTGCCTGCTGCTGGGCAAGCCGCACCCGCACGTCCTTGGTCTGGAGGTTGTTTTCCAGCAACAGGCATCCGGGCGGTTCCTTCAAGATCTCTTGGTGCCACCGGGGTAAGTGGGCGCGTCGCACGCCTTCGATCTGTTCCGTGCCGGTGACGCGAAGATGATAGGGTTGAGCCGCGCTGACGGCCACCGTCCGGCGCCCGTCGTTTCCATCCGCCAGACGCAGCGGCGAGAGGGTCGCCAGGGTAAGGTCTCGCCCGACGGGCGAACGGAGATCGCGGCCGAGAATCGTCAGCCGGATCGGGCGACCGGGCGTGACGGCCTTGGCCAGCGATATCCTGAGTTTCCGTCGTCGCGCGGGGCCGAGGATTTCGGTCCAATCGTCCAGCGCTTCGGGAGGATCCGCCTCGACGGCGTCGACGATCCATCGTTGGGCCACGTCGGCCTCGAACTCGAAATGGCGGCCATCGGCCACCGTCAACAACAGGGCGACCCGGCCCGTCGTCTTCGTCGCTCCCAGTTCGACAATCGTCAGGGCATCCACGCGTAACGGGCTTTGCCGTCGGGTCACGGTCACCCCCAGCGAGGCGTCGGCTGCCGAAGCCTGAAAATCGAGCGTCTCGCCTCCTTGCGGTGCGGGCAATCGGCTGATCCCGGTTTGCCAACACGCGTCGGGAGTCACCGCCTGCAACCGGAGCGAGCCGTCGACGGCCAGCGTGGCCACTCCCTCCTGCCAGAAGCCGTCGAACAGCCCAATGGTCGGCAACCGCCAGCGCCGGTCGAGTTGAAGCGGTGCCACGGCCCGCAACTGCAAGGTGCGGCCGGTTCCTCGGATCACTTCGGGCAGTTCCAGCACGACCTTGCCGGCTGGGGACGCGGGTTGAGCCGGATCGAGCCGCGTGACGTCGAGCCGCGTGACGTCGAGCCGCGCGACGTCGAGCCATGGTACGATGGTTTCGCCCAGTCGCACGTCGACCAGTTGTAGGCCCGGATCGAGCCGAACCGTGAGCCGGGAAAGCGGATCACCGGCCACGTCCAATTCCAGCCGAGTTTGAACTTCCAGGCCTTCTTTCTTGAGATGGTATCGAGTCGATTGCCTCACCGAGACCCTGCTTTGCGCTGGCGAGGGACTTTCGACTGGGGCAATTCGCAGCAGGAAGCGGTGGTGCCCCCCCACTTCGATCCGCCATTGCCGTCGACCTTCGACGGCATCCCCGATCGGCGACACGAGAGCGCCATCGACCTCGGGGACCAGATCATCCGGCAGATCGAGCACCAGACGTGTCGAGGGACAAGCGGGGAACTCCAGGGGGAATTCGGTCACCGGCGTGCCGTTGCGATGCCCGCGAAAGGTCCAGTCGAACGCCAGCGACGCCGATTGCTCGACGCGGACCCCCAAGGTGCCGTCGGCGCCAAGCCCCATCACGGCCGGCATCGGTTCGGTCGACTGCCAGAGAGGGTTGGCGACCGCCAGACGACACGGTTGGAGCGAGAGGAGCGTCGGCGTTTCGGCCGTGTGTTCCACTTGCGCCACCGCGGTGCCTACCAGCAAATCGTTGCCCTCCAGCCGCGCTTCGTACTCGGCGCTCACCACCGAGGCGCCTCTGGCCGACTCCGTGCTGGTCGTCGCACCCTGGGCTTTTCGCAACAGCTCCTCGAACGTCTCCGCGTCGATCGGCAGGTACGGAACCGGGTCGCGGGGCCAGTCGATTCGTCGATCGGCCGGGGCATAAACTCGGCGGAATTGCAGCGGGTTGTTGGTGCCGACGACCGAGGTCCCGCCGTCAGGTTCGTCCGCCGCAGCGCCGATCGCCGTCAGAAGAACGCCGGCAATCAAGGCGAATATCGTGAAACTCGTATCGTAGCCATCGCGCGCCGCGAGATGTCGCTCCGTCTTGCCAACCAAGACGGCACCTGTCCGCCCGCCATGTCGTTTGGAACAGAGCCTGCTCATGGCATATCCGAAGGCGAAACTTCGCCGGTTGCCGGCGCCGGGGCCGTCTCCGTCGAAGAGGGGCTCCCCACGCTACTCGGCCGGTACTCCGTCTGCGTTGAACCGGTTTCCAGCACGGCACTATCCCGCCGATCCCACGCGACCCGCCGCCGCGCGAATTTCCGCTCAAGCACCATGGCAAGCAGCGTCAGGACCAACCCGAGACTGGCCGCTTGGGCGAGCAATCGCGAGGCGTCGGGCCACCAAATCGACCCCGCGACAAGCGCCGCGACCGCGACCACCAGGCACTCCGGACGTCGCATGGCGCGCACGTAAATCAATATCAGCCCCACGAGCAACACAACCCCCGAGGCGATCAAGACCACGAGCGAGCGACCGGCCGTCCGCACATGACACTCCTGGGGCAGGGCCATTCCGCTGAATAAATAGCGATTTGTGCCGCCGGAGTCGGCCTGCGAGGGTTCGACGCCGACCCAGGCCTCAAGGTCGCCCTGCTCCAGAAGCGGTGTCCGTTGCCATCCCCAGCCGTGCAGCGTCCACTGCCGCTCGGAGGTCAGACCCGCCGGGGCCGAGACGAGATGCTCATCCTGCGGCAAAAGGAGTTGCCAATACCAGCGCTGCACCCAATCGTTCTGGCCCAACCGCGGAAAAGTGAACTCGACTTCGCCCCCCGGTGGACGCTCGGCGAATCGATAGCGCAAATCCAACACATGCTCCCGGTGATTCGATCCGGCGGGGATCGGCACGCGCAGCCGATCGTCGCCGGGCTCTTGAAGCAGCACCGGCGCGCCGTCGAGCAGGGCGTCGAGTTGTCCAGGGGTGACGCCCTCGGGCATCGTCAACTCGATCTCTTCCCGGCTGGTGGAGAAATTGAAGACGGCCCGGTCTTGCCGATCGGAATGGGTCAACCAGGTCTGAATCCACGCTCGCCGCACCACGGTGGAGCGCGGCGCGTCGCGAGCATCGACACGTATCCAAAACGCCGCGTGCGGCACCGGCTCGGCTGCCGTCAGACGCACACCCGTGTGCAGCAGCCCGTTGTGGCCGTTCTTGTCCTGTATCCACTTTCCGTCTCGCGGCCGCACCCGAATCGGAGCCTCGGAGACAATCAGCAGTTCGTTGGCGGAAAGCTCCCCCTCGCCGGGGACGACCAACGGGATCGTTTGCAGGGTTTCCTTCTCGGCGGTCAGATCCGCGCCGGAACACTCGTACCGAACGACCAGTTCGCAGGTTCCGATTCGCGGCTCTCCCAGACGCACGCGCAAGGGGACCAGACCGTCGCCGTTCTCGGCCGCCGGAGGCGTGGAAACCACTTCGGTGGACAGGGTTTCCTCACCCTGCGTCACGGTCAGTTGTCCCTCAGCAGCCAATTCGGGTGGCACCAGCAGCGTCAGCCGGTCGGCCGGCTCGTGTTGGATCGTGTAGACGAACGTTTGCGCGACTTGGCTGCGTTCTCGGGCGAGGTCGATCCGGCCGCTGGCCTCGACCTGAATACTTCGCGAGAGGGTGCGGAAATCGGCAACGAACAGCGTCTCGTCGGTTCCTTCGCCACGGTAGAAGAGAGGCTTCTGCTGCCGCACGGGCAGAGACATCGGCGGGGCCACTTGCTGACGCGTCAGGTCGACGCTGGCCTCGCTGTCGGGGGTCAATTCGACGTTGTCGTCGGCCAGCACGACCAGTGTCGCCGGACGCGTCGAATCGGCTTGCGGTTTGAGCAGGGGTAGGGAAAGACGCTCCGTGCCGGGCGGGATTTCCCGGTACGCGCGCAATTCCACTTCCACCGAACCGGTCGACGCGCGCTGCAGCGGAATGGCCAGCACGCCGGCCGAGCTGACGTCGGTATTCGCCGCCTCGACGACCTCCTCCGGACCCACCTGATCGATCTCCCAGCCTTGCAGGTCGACGTGCAACAGGTAGGCGGGCGCTCCCCGCACTTCGTACTTCAATCGAGCCTGGAGTTCCACCCGATCGGCGGAAACCACGCACAAATATTCCGGCTCCACGCTCGTCTTCGTCGTGCGGCGTGTCGCACGAGCCAGGAGTTGATAGGGTTGGCTGACGTATTGGAACCGGGCGACGACGTTTTCCTGTTGCAGCGATTCGGGTAATTGGTCGACCTGATGAACCCCCTGGCGCTCACCCCAGTAGACGCCCCACGCCTCGTCGGTGACCACCGCGACGTAGCCCGACTGCCCGGCGGCGCCCATCACCTCGAAGCCCGACAGATCGAACCAGGTCTCCTCTCCCGAGGAAGGTCGGGTCTGTTTGGTGCTCAGGCGAATGGTCTCGGGGCCGGACGTGTCTTCGAGAAAGCGGACCTCCACCGCCGATGGTTCGCCGTTTTCGGGTTTGACGGGCACGATCGTATAGCCGGTTGGATTGGTGGGGATCCATTCGGCCTCCGGCGGCAGGCGAACCAGGAACGGTTTGATCGCTCCGGCGTAACTGCGCACCGTCAGCGCGGCGTCGGTATGCACGGCCCGGCCGTCGATCTTTGCCGTGACCAGTGCCGAGGCCTCCAGCACGGAGGGCACGTCGGCTACCGGCGTGCCTGCCTGATGCCAGGTCAATTGGAAGTCGCCCCCCAGTCCCACCACCGAGAAGCGAGTCTTGCTGCCATTGACCTGCTCGACCGATGCCATCGCGGCCCCGTCCGATACGGTGCCCACGGCGCCGGCCACCGGCACGGTCAACTCCAGTTTCGAGGTCGTTGCCCGGGGTACGCGCAGGCGAAGTCGCCGCCGACTGCCTACCGTTTCCAGCGGGACCAACACGCGCAAGGTGATCTGGCGCGATTTCTCCGCCCCGCCGGAGAGCCAGACGACGTAGCCGTCGGATTGCTCGTCGAAATGAAGAAACAGTTCGCCGGGGCCCTGAAACTTGAGGCCTTCCCGCAGCATTGCCCGATCCAAATGCAGCGGAATCCGCACCGGCCCTTCGTCTCGAACCACCACCTGGAATCCGATGGTTAGTTCGGCATGGTCCGTCTCCACCGTCCCGGTCACGGTTCCGGTTACGGTCACGTTCTGGAGACTATAGCGAGGCTTCTGATCGCGGAGTTGAAGCTCCTGCTCCAAGTCGTACAACTCGCGGAATCGCTGCAGCGTAAAGCCCGGCACGGGTACAAGCTTGCCATTCTCGTCGGGAAGATAGTAGACGGGCAGAGGTATCTCCACGACCGGCGGAGATGTGCCGTTGGTCGTGGGCGCCTGGCCCGGGGGCGCCGCGACCGGTTCACCCGATGATCCCGGACCTTGAGCGCCGGCAATACTTGCCCCGACAAGCCAGACGCAGATGATCCAAGTGATAAGCCGAGCCATGCCATTGTGTTCGGGTTGTTGTTCGACGATTCGTCCGCACACCTCGTGGTTTCCACGCATCCGGTGTGTGTCATTCCGAGCAGCCCCGGCCGACCACCGGCTGCGATGCCCGAACGTCACTTCCGGCTGGTTGCGGGAGACTCTCGCGAGAATGGAAAGAGAGGACCGCCGGGCGAAAGAAACCTTTCTCCAGTTTATCAAGCCTGACTAGTCGCTTGAAGCGTCAAACCCGCGGATTTTCCCCCAGAACGACAGCGTGTCCCGGCACAAGGCGTATAAACCGGATTCTTCGCGGTCGGGC
>JABMRP010001241.1 GCA_013202535.1 Planctomycetota bacterium | reverse complement strand
GTGGCGTTGTTGACGTCGAGGATCGTCGTGAACACGCTCGGGTCGGGGTTGTCGACGGTCAACTGGTCATGGTCGCTGCCGTCGAGTTCAAACACGTACGTGTTGACGTCCGCCAGTTTGGCGACCAAGTCGGCGCTTACGAGCGTGCCCAGTGGCACGTCGCGGACGTCGCTGGTGCCGATGCCCAGCACTTGCTCGTCGAACAGCATATTGGTCAGCCCGACATCGCCAAAGACCTGGACCTGGATATCGGCGGTGCGGCCCTGGTTGCAGCAGCCGACGCGGCTGAAGATGGTCAGCTTGTCGAGGTCCGCATCGGCCGCGAGCTCGACCTGCCACCACTCGCCCTGGCCGTCGATGGTGTGCGAGAAATTGCCCGTGTTATTGTCGATTGCCAACTCCGGACCGTAATTGTTCAGGTCCAATCGTGTGGATTGCGACGCGGATTCGCCAAGTGCCACATTGGTCAAAGTGCCGGTTTCAATAGCCTGCACTTCGCCCAACATCAGCGGCTTACCCGGCAAGTTCTGGGTAATCTTCACGACTCTTGCCCCGTCGATTCCCTGTATTGTCACCTCGTTGTCCTGCGTGCCGGTCAGTATGTCGGTGCCGATAGTGTTCTCGCCGCCGACGTGGATCGTACTGGCGAGGCTCAACATCATCTGCTGCTCGACTCCTTGCCGCTGGACGTCGGTCAATGCACCATCAAACACGACGACTTGTGCAATGCTGCCGTTGAAGCCGTTGTGGCCGAGTCCTTGGAAATCGGTGGTGGAATTGGTATTGGTGAGCGTTCCCTCCAAGTTGCCGTCCACCCAAAGAGAATACCGGTCGGCGATGTCGTATTCCATCGTTTGGATGGCCCACTCGTTGACGTGGCTAAGTTGCGGGTTGATGTAAAACGCGCCACCGCTACGAACCATCGCCCGATAGCCTTTGTGGTCGCCGTCGGTGAGATGTAAGTTGCCGCCGATCGGGTTCGTCCAAGCGATATTCGTATCATCCGACTGAAACAGGGTGAAAACAGTTTTCCCTGTCGAGATTTGGTTCGCACTGAAGCCCATGGTTCCGGCGGCGGTGAAGTCGATCGACGGCGTGCCGTACGGCCCGTTGTTGCCAAGCAAAACATTGGTACTGGCCCCCGCAGTCGCGACCCTGCCTCCGCTTGCCAGGTCGGCCCAGGAGGTGACCTGATTCGTGCCGTTGGCCGTGATACTGGACGCGACCGTCGCGTCGAACCACATCTCCGGGCCAAGGTCTTCGATAATGCCCGCCCGAGCAGTACTTACACCGCCAAGGAGAAGGGACACCCCGACAACAAACGCGATCTTGATTGTGTGCATCATTCTTCCACTCTTTTCTTTTGCTGATATGAGCCGTACCAATAAGGGTAGCCAGGACAACTCAGTTATACTCACCGGCTGCGCACGGGTCTAGCAAATAGTGCAAGAACTCCCGGATCGACGGGGGCGGGGAACTGTAAGTGCCTGTGAAAAAAGAGGTTGCATCGATCTTTGCCTGGAGATCGTCGGTATTGCCGGCGTGTGCTGGTTGCCGGATTCGTTGGTGCTCGTGGCGGCTGGTGCAGGATCGTTGGCTGGATGGCTACTGTTTCTCTGTCTCGCCCTTGGCGACGAACCGATAGCCGGCGTCGCGAATGGTGAGGAAGTACCGCGGGTTGGCCGGATCGGGCTCGAATGTCTTGCGCAGACGGCGGATGAACTGGTCGGGGGCACGCGTGTTGAGGTTGCCGCGCATGCCCCAAACGTTTTCCAGCAATTCCTGCCTGGGAATGACGCGCCCCTCGTTGGTTACGAAATACTGCAACAGCTTCATTTCCAGGTGGGTCATCCGCGACGGCCGATCGTCGACGGTCACCTGAAACGTCTGGAAATTGACTCTCGCGTTGCCAAACTCGAAGACCTCGGCCGATGCCGCCGGGCCGGTGCCGCCGGTGGCCCGCCGATCGTAAAGCGCCAACAGATTCTTCACCCGGCTGAGCAATTCGTCGAGATCAAACGGCTTCATCAGGTATTGGTCGGCGCCCACCTCAAACCCGCGCGTGCGGTCTTCGGCCAGGGTGCGCGCACTGAGAATGAGCACGGGCATGTCGTTGCCCGAGGCACGGATCGCCTCGCACACCGCGTAGCCGCTCATCCCGGGGAGCATGAGATCGAGAACCACCAGATCGACGTCCGCGGGGTCTTCCTCGATGCAAGCCAGCGACGAGGGGCCATCGCCGACGGTCGTGACGCGGTATCCTTCCGCCTCGAGATTGTACTTGATCCCGATCGCCAGGTGTTCTTCGTCTTCGACTATCAGAATGTGTTTGGACATGGACCGTTCCTCTCGGAGGCCTCTGCTCCGAAGTAATCTATCCGCCACGCGTACCGTCCGCCTCGGGCACATGGCTCACGAGGCTGCCGGGCAACCGCACCTCGAAAACGGTTCCCGGCCCTTGCGGGCGATCTTGCACGCGAATACGTCCTCCCAGCCGGCGAACCAGCGTCCGAACGATGTAGAGTCCCAAACCGGTACCCGGCTTCTTTCGCTCCAACTCGAGACCCAGGCGGACGAATCGGCCGAAGATTTTGCGCCGCCAAGCAGGCGGGATCCCCCGGCCGTTGTCGGCAATACGCACCACGATGCGGTGACTGGCCGCCAGCTTCTCGGCGGGAAGTCCCTGATGTGGCATCCGCAGCGTGACCTCGACCCGCGGGTCGGAACCGGCGTATTTCACCGCGTTGTCGATCAGGTTGCGAAAGATCATGTCCAGATCAACGCTCTGGGCCGACACGACACACGGCTCGAGGTCCAAGGAGACCGTCTCCACGGCAATGCGGTAACGCAGGCACACCGTCTTGGCACACTCGCGCAGCAAGGAGGCCACGTCGACGTCCTCGGCCTGATCGTCGTCGCTGGGATTGTCCAGCCGCCCGGCGTCGAGCACGTGGTTGATCAGGTGGTCGAGCCGCTCGACGTCGTCGAGCATGAATCGGTAAAACTCCGCCTGCTCCTGCTGACTGACATGGCGACAATTGAGCGTTTGCAGATAGAGCTTCATCGACGCGATGGGCGACTTCAACTCGTGGGTCACGCTGTCGACGAAGTTCGATTGCCGGCGGTTCAGATTGATCGCCTTGACCGACAGAGCCAGATAGGTCACCACGCCGGCCACCAGCAAAACCATGAACGTCGTACCGACCGACAACAATGCCCAATAGATGCCCGACGACCGCGAGTCGGCCAGCGCGCCGAACACGGCCAGCAGTACCCAGCCGACGATCAACACGGCCAGCAGGCCGATCATGACGACGGCCAGTGTGATGGGTAGTCGTATGGAGCGTCGCGTGAACATGGTTTCCGCGATTCTCGTGCGTTGCACGAGAACCGCCTACCGGGAGGCATTTTCGCTCTGGGGCAGTGCCCGAACGGGGCCTGCCGATCAGGCGTCAGGATACCCGATCACGGGGAAGATTTCGAGCCCCCCACGCACTGGACCTCCGCGCCGACGTCGGCGGGGAGGGAGTGGGGCTTGCCGACGACCGCGGGGGACGGCTGAGATCCGGAGGTAACGTACCGATCGGCCGAGCCGTTCTTTTCATAGAAGGTCGGCGGCTCGCTGGTCCACCCCCGGGCCAATCGCTTCTCCTCGCGCCATACTTTCCACAACACATAGGGACCGCCCAGAGCGGCCATCAGACGCGCCTTCCAGCCGAACTCGCGTTTGATATCCGCCAGAATGGCCGACATCTTCGCCCGCAACGCCGGATTCTTGCGGTAATAGAGTTTCGAGGCGCCGATCACGGCCGCGTAGGTGCTGGCCAACTCGCGTGCTTCCCAAGTAAAACGGCGGCGGATCCGCTCGTCGGGGTGATTCCTGTATCGCTTCCAGCCGGCCACGAGGGTACGCACCAGCCGTGCCACGCTGGGACCGTTGACCTCGAAATCGCGGCGAAACGCCCGAAGAATGAACTCGCCCTCTTGCCCGCCCTTAATGTGCGGGTGGTCGTAGTTGAAACAGAGCTGCCCGTGGACGTCGGCCGGGTCTACTTCGCTTTCGTCCTTGATGCGTCCCTGGGCCGAGAGTTCGGCGTGCAGGGGCGTGCCGGGTACCGGCGTGTAGAGCATGAACTGGTGAAACTCGGTATCGTGCGCCACGGCGTAGTCGATCGCCTCGTCGATGTTCTCCGGCGTGTGATCCTCCAGCCCGATGATCGTCGACCCCAGCACGCGGACGCCGTGCGACTGCAAGCGGCGCACCAAGTCGAACGTGTCGGTGTCGCGGAGCTTGGTGTAGCGGCTGTCCTTGCCTTCGATTCCCATCCACACCCAGGCCACACCCAGGGCCACCAGTTGCTCCATCGTGTAGGAACGAAGCACGTTGGCCGAACTGAACACGTACAGAGCCCAGGCCTTGCCGTGTTGCTCCATCAATTCCAACAGCCGCAGCGCGCGCTTGCGATGGAAGAGGAAGTTCTCGTCCATCATGAAGAACGACTGCACCTTCATCTTCTCTTCCATCCCGCACATCACGTCGAACAGTTCGTCGCCCGTCTCGTAGAAGTTGATGAACTTCCCCTTGCCGCCGAACATGGCCGAAGTGGAACAGAAGTTACACCCCAGCGGACATCCCACCGACGGGATGACCGTAGCGGCGACGTCGGATTCCTCCTCGACGACTTGAATACCGTAGTTGCGGGTCTGCATGCCCGAGGAAATCAGCGGATGGCGGACCGGCTGCTCGGGATTCTCGCCGAGGTAGTTGCGAAACCAGCGAACCCCCTCGCCGCGAACGATGTGGTCGGCGTCGATCCGTTCGTTCAGATCGGGAACGTTGGCAACGTGCCCGCCGACGACGATCACGGCCTGGGGCTGATACCGGCGTATCAGCTCGCACATCACCTTCACTTTCCGCGTGTTGGGAATGATGCTGCTGATCCCGATAATGTCGTATTGCTGCTGCTGCAATTCCTCGATGAAGCGGTCCAGCGTGGGAAAGTCCAGCAGCGTACACGGGGCCTCGATGTTCGCCTGAATCATCATCAGCCCCCAACTGCGATGAAACATCCGCAACGAAAAGGCGCCCTGCACCCGGGTGACCTGGTTGTGGTACAACTCCATCGGATTGAGTGCCCGGCTGCCGTACTCGTCGTCTTGCGCGTAGGGACCGAAAACACTGGTCAACAACACCTTGGCTTGGGAGCCCCGAGGATGGGACGGTTCGTCTTTGCGAGAAAGGGGCAAGAGGGTGTCGCGGTCGCTAATGCTGATCATGGGGCCTCGCGTCCCGACCGGCGGGACTTCCTCTATGTAAAGGTTGGATGTAAAGGTTTGCTCAACGTAAGATCACGGGCACAGAATTATAAACGATCGGGCGGCCCACCGGGTGAGGGCTCTGTATTAGCTATGTAATAGGTTGGTAATTGCGCCACCCCAGGCCCCGTTATAGGAGAATCGGTCAAAAATCCCGCAAAACGACGCCAGGCACCGCATGACGCGAAACAGGGGTGTTCCGCCTAAGTCCGGAACGGGGTAGCCGGAGCCACCAGCACGCATCTGCCCCTTGCCCCTGGATGCCATGCCGGCGAAATTCCCGCCGATTGCCGGGCAACCATCGGAAAATGCACAGAATGCGTCGGCGCGACGTGACCGACACGACTGCCCCCCCTATCGGGCACCCATTGCTCGCGAGCCCTCCGGCCACTATCATGGACGCTTTATCTGTCCGTTCCGCTCCCAATCGCGTAACCGGGCCCTCAACCAAACACTCGATATCGGAATAACACCCCCAAGGGCCCAAGACCAAGCAGAACCAAGTCCCCGTGGCACAATTGGATAGCGCGTCGGCCTCCGGAGCCGAAGGTTAGAGGTTCGAACCCTCTCGGGGATACTTCCTTCCTACTGGTGCTCTGCTCGGTGCAGGACGATGCAGACTGCTGCCGATCGGTGCAGTTTCTCCTAGTTTTCTCGGGACATGCGGCGATCTTCGGGTCGCCGTTTTCATTGCGCTCGCAGGGCCCTTCGGTGCAAACTGGTGCAATCCGCAACTCGTCCGATGCGAGGCGTTGGGCACCATATTGGGCACCCGAGGGCACCACAGAGGGCACCATTTTCTCGCCGGGATCCTGGCCATCGGTCCCCGTGGCCCGAAGCTCGGCGGCCTCCGTCTCCGTCCGTACCCCACCATTTGGCGGGGCTGGTAGGGATTCGATCGCGGCCGTCTGGTCGTGGATTCCGACGTGGGTGTAGGTGCCCAAGGTCAAGCGGATGTCGCTGTGCCGGGCCAGCGTCTGAGCCATCTTGGGCGAGAGGCCGGCCTGCTCCAGGCTGGTGATGAACAAGTGGCGGTTGCTATGGAAATCGGCGAACAGGCCGTCGCCGTTGCAATAGCAGAGGAAATCGGACTGTTCGCGCCGGCGACATTCATGGTCGGCCCCTGCTTCCTCGATCCACTTCGTCCGAGCCCGTTCGAGGTCCAACCGCATCATCTTGTGGGTCTTCCGCTCCTTGCCCGATACCGGAAACAGCAGGTCGTCCGGTCCCAGGTCCTGCTTTGTCGTCAGCCACTCTTTCAGTAGGCGAACCACCTCGGGATGGAGGATCTGGGTGTCCTGCCGACGGCCCTTGCCGCCGCGTACAGAGAGGTCGAAGTGCGTACAT
>JABMRP010001240.1 GCA_013202535.1 Planctomycetota bacterium | reverse complement strand
GGGCGAAAGCCGGGCATGTCGAACCGCTTGCCTTGCTCCAGCCGGTCGTGGGCGTTGCGGATGGCGCCGAGCATTTGCTGGTAGAGCGGGTCGTCGGTCGAGGCGAAGACGGCCTCCTTGCAGAGTTGCAGACCGCCGGCTTCTTTGGCCAACGGGGCCAGTAGCATGTACGACTTCTCCGGCCGGCTCAAATTGCTCAACGGTTCGAGGTGTCCACCCCAACCGCCCTTCATGCGAATCACGCGGCGCTTTCCGTGCTGGTCGTTGATCTCCTGCGAGTGGCAGCCGCCGCACCGCTGCATCATCGGCCCCATCGGCAGATAGACCGGGTAATGGCCGCAACCCAGCGAGGCGTATGTGCCGGGGTACGTGGCACTGGTCTCGATCCACAGCCGGACCATCGTCCGCTCGTGGTCCGTGAGCTTCGCCTTGTAGTGGCTGCCGTCGGTGAGCGTCATCAGCCGGCTGGCCGCGCTGCCGTAGGAATTGGGCGGCCGGTTGCCGTGGGGCTGGTTGCGTCCGTCGGAGACCAGCCCGCGCGTCTGCATGGTCCAATAGCTGACCGTGTACATGGCCGTCTTGTCGCCACACAGATCGACGCTGCCCTCGCGGCGGTCGGGGCTGTGGCACTCGACGCAATGTTTGTCGAGGATCGGCTGGATATCGCGAGTGAAGTCGAAGACACCCGGCGTGTCGGGATACTGCTGGAGCCGGCTGGGCTCGCGTCGCAAGGCGGCCAGATCGGTGCGCACGTCGTGCGGCGCCTGGTTGCGCTGCTCGTGGCAACCGACGCAACTGCTCGTTTCGCCCGGCTGCAAGACGAGGAAACTGTGCATTCGCTTGATCGACCGGTCGTTTTCGTCCAGCGCGACGAAGAACAACGGCCGCAGGGCGGGCAACTCCATGTAGGCCGATCCGTCGGGCTCGACCGGCACGGTGCCCAACTGCTCGGCCATGGTGAACGTGCCGCCGATGGTCAGCGGTTGCATGCCGCCGGAGAAATTGACCGGCTTGGGCAACTGCTGCAAGACCAGCAATTTCTTCACGCTCCCCGGCTCGATGCCGGTCATCTTCCGGCCGTGATAGACGTTTTCCAGTACCAGCCGGCCGGTATCCTTCTTCAGATCGGTGCGAGCGGGGATCACCCGCTCCCGCGGGCGCGAGCCCAGCACGCGCGGCTCGTGACATTCCATATACCGGTCGGGCTCGGGAAGCTGGTAAAACAACTCGCTGTTGCCCTGGCCGTCCATCACGTGCAGCCCCTGGCGATTGGCCACCAGGAAACACTCCTCGCTGATCGCGTAGGGATCTTTCCAATCCGACCGTTTGCTCACGTTGCGGGCGAACGACTGGTCGTCGGGTCCGTGGGCCGGGTCGACGATGGAAACGTAGCCCAAGTGCTCGGGCCGGCCGTGACCCGGCGAGAACGACGCCACCACTTTGTTCGTGCCGGGGATCGGCTTGGCGTCGAGCATGGCGATGCCGCCGTGCTGGTTGCCGTAGTAGACCATCTGGCCGGTGCCGTCGGGAAAGGTCGTCCAGAGGTGATGGAAGTGGACTTGACTCCGGTCGACGTATTCCCATCGCATGTACAGAATCCGCCCGTCGGGCAAGACCCAGGGGGTGTTGTCGTGGTCGCAGTTGGGCGAAAGCATACGAATGCCCTTGCCCTGGCCGTCGCAGCGGTAAAGCGCCGCGACCCGGGTGAACCAGCAGTTGACAAACCGCCGACATCGCGACGAACAGAAGACGATGCTCCCGTCGGGACAGTACGTCGGCTCGATGTCGTCGTCCGGTCCGTCGGTCAATTGCACGAGATTCGTGCCGTCGATGTTGATCTCGTAGAGATGGAAGGTATGGCTACCGCCGGGCCGGTACGAGAAGAGAATCTTCTGGCCGTCGTAGTACACTTGCGGATCGCGGATTCCGCCTTTGCGATCTTCGAGAAGGACCTGTAATCGGCCGGTCCGCAGATTCAGCCGACACAGCCGCCCGCCCTCGGCATAGCCCCAATAGACACCGTCTTCGTGTTTGAAGCTCAGTTTCTTGGCGGGCGTTTCGGAGAAGTCGGCATAGTTGCCGAAGGTGACGTACCAATGATCGCGGCCGGCGACGCGGTTGGCGAAAACGACCTCGTCGACGCCGGTCATCGGCCCGTCGAGCATCCGCTTCAACAGCGGACCCGACTGGAATCCGGGCGTTGGTTCGGTATGGTCTTGGCCAAGTGCCGACACGCTCGTGGCCGCCATGACCCAACCGATCGCCGCCGCTGTCATCAGCAGTACGATCGAAATCCGCCGATGGAACCCGTTTCCGAATCGTCTCATTACCTGGATCTCCCGATGGTTCTTGATGGCGACCCATGTCCCCGTGCCGCGCGAAGCCTCCGCGAGCCGAGGATGCACCGATCATCGCGCCATTATAGAGGGTCCATCCACGGAACAAAAGGCGGTTTCCCCCGATTCGGGTGGCCCGCCGGGATGCGACTCCTGAGCCGGGCGTCCAATTTCTGCGGAGGCGCTTTGCAGATCCCGGCGTTCTCTTGTACATTTGGTCGTTACCGCCGCACACCGAAGAACCACCAGACCACTACCAAGGAGAAACGCCATGACTGGAAGTCTGTCCGCCGCGAGATTCGTTCGATTGCTTCTGGTCGCTTGTTGCGGTTGCGCGCTCTGGGGAAGTTGTCCGTCGGCCCGGGGTGCGGAGCTCTCCGACGACGAACTCTGGACCGGCGCGGAGGCTCGCATCGAAAAGCATCGCAAGGCCGATGCCACGATCACCGTGGTCGATACGGCCGGACGACCGGTGCCGGGGGCGAAGGTGACCGTCGAGCAGACGCGCCACGCTTTTCTCTTCGGCTGCAACATCTTCAAGTGGGGCCGACTGTCCGACGAGAAGTTGGAAGCCGCCTATCGGAAACACTACGCCGAGCTACTCAATTTCGCCACCTTGCCGTTCTACTGGCCTTCGTACGAAGGGAAACGGGGCAAACCGAACCACGAATATACGGAGCAAGTCGCCCGATGGTGCAAAGAGCAGGGGATCGCAACCAAGGGCCATCCACTGGCCTGGAATTACAGCGATCCTCCATGGTTGCCCGACGATCTGGACGAAATTCGCCGGCTGCAAATGGCCCGAATCGATGACTGCGTGGCGCATTTCGCCGGGCTGATCGATCGTTGGGACGTGGTCAACGAGGCGACCCACTTTGATCGCGAGGAGTTCGCCAAGCGCCGGGCGCCCAAGCATACGGCCATGTGGGCGAAAGCGGGGCAATTGGAGTTCACACGCGAGTGTTTTGTGCATGCGCGCAAATCCGGACCCGATGCCACGCTACTGATCAACGACTATCGCACCGATCCAGCGTACGAACGGGTAATCGAGAAATTGGTCGACGACAAGGGCCGGCGGATGTATGACGTGATCGGCATCCAAAGCCACATGCACGGCGGCGCGTGGCCGAACCGGAAGATTTGGGAAGTGTGTGAGCGATACGCCCGATTCGGCGTGCCGTTGCACTTCACCGAGGCAACGATCGTCTCCGGGCCGCGAGTCCGTGGCGGTCCTTGGCTGACAACTCCCGAGGGCGAAGCCCGCCAAGCCCGCGAGGTGGTGCGATTCTATACGATGCTCTTCTCTCATCCGGCGGTCGAAGCGATCACCTGGTGGGACTTCAGCGACCTCCACGCCTGGCAGGGAGCGCCGGCCGGTCTGATCGGCAAGGACATGACCCCCAAGCCGGCCTATCGGGAATTGATGAAACGGATCAAGGGCAACTGGTGGACGTCGCTGGTGCTGGAGACGGATGACGGGGGCACGGCAAAGTTTCGCGGATTCCTGGGCGATTATCGGGTGAGCGTGACCGCGGGCGATCGGCGACCCGTCAGCGGCACGTTTCGGTTAATCAAGGGCGAAGACGCGGCGTGGGAAGTGCGGATGAGCGATTAGACCACGCACTCGGCATTTACAAACGGCGGCAATCCGGGTATCACAAGGGAAGCGACGTTTCGGAACCGCTGGGCCGATGTCAGGAGAATCCAAGAACATGTCCGAGAGCCCTTCGCCTTCATACCCGCCCGAAGAAGAAGCACCGCAGTGGCAGGCGCTGAGTCCCATCCAGCGGCGCATCATGGGCGTGCTGGTCGAGAAAGCCAAAACCACCCCCGATGCCTATCCCCTTTCGCTCAACGCGATCCGTGCCGGCTGCAACCAGAAGAGCAACCGATCGCCGGCGATGCAACTCGACGTCGACGACATTGAGGAAACGCTTGAGGAACTGCGGGAAATGGGGGCCGTGGGCATGATTGAGGGCCAGGGCCGGATCGTCCGCTACCGGCATTATCTCTACAAATGGCTCGGCGTGGATAAAGTGGAAATGGCGGTGATGGCCGAACTGTTGCTTCGCGGCGCTCAAACGATCGGCGAACTGCGCGGCCGTGCGGCGCGAATGGAACCGATCGCCGATCTCGGAGCCTTGCGGCCGATCCTCGCATCGCTCAAAGCCAAAGAGCTTGTCATTCCCTTAACGCCCGAGGGACGAGGGCATGTGATTACCCACGGCCTGTATCGGCCGCAGGAGTTGGAGCGGCTGGAGAACGAATACGGTCGCGATCGGCCCGCGGCGGCGACGCCGGCTCCGGCCGCATCGGCAACACCGGCGCCTGCCGCCCCAGTGTCGGCACCGGCTCCCGCACCTGTCCCGCCGGCACGGTCCGTTCCCCCGGAGGTCCTGGAGACGCTCCAGCGCCAGTTGCAGGACCTGCAGAGCCAGATCGCCCAACTTCGCAGCGACACCGACGACCTGACCACGCAGCTCGCCGAGACGAACGATCAGGTGCAACGGCTCAACGACGCGCTGGGCGGTTAGTCTGTCGACCACGCCCGGGGGTTGCACCCCCTGGGTTAAGACGGCCCATTCATCGAACCGTATCGGTTCTCGACCCACCGGGTACACCGGTAGGCTTGGCAGCCCTATTCGTTACCGGGACGCTGGGGACGTTGTGGCCGTCCACCGCGGGCTGGGCCACCGCCCGCACCGCCGCCGAACTGCTTATCCGCCGCCTCGGCTTCTTCCTTGCTGATCGCCCCGTCGCCGTTGGTATCCAGCCGCCCGAGCATGCGTTGCATCGGCTCAGGGACTTCGTTCTTCTCGACTTTCCCGTCTTGGTTTGCATCCATCTGCATGATCCGCTCGCCAAAACTGCCACCACCCGGACCACCTTGACCGCCGCCACCGGGACCAAACCCGCCTTGACCACCTTGACCGGGACCAAAACCACCAAAACCGCCTTGACCACCTTGACCGCCGCCACCGGGACCAAAACCACCACGACCGCCTTGACCGCCGCCACCGGGACCAAAACCACCACGACCGCCTTGACCGCC
>JABMRP010001239.1 GCA_013202535.1 Planctomycetota bacterium | reverse complement strand
CTCGCTTACGCTTCGGGTTACAATCGGCGCGTGAATCATCCGGGTGACGGAGAATGTGTTCGATGCCAGACTTTGAAAACTTCACCAAGGCCGTTCTCTGCCAAGGCGAACCGAAGCGCGTGCCGCAGTTCGACGGGACGGTGGCCCAGGATATCAAATCGCGACTGCTCGGCAGACCGGCCGAAGGGATCGAGGCGGAAGTCGATTTCTGTATGAAGGCGGGCTACGATTTCGTGCCGCTGACGCTCGGCTTTCGCCAGACGATTCGCGGCGAGAAGCAAGGGATCATGGGCGCCACGCAGATGGATACCACGGTGCTCAAGCCGATGGAGGCCCAATACAACCCCACGGCCGAGTCGAAGAACACGCGGATGTGGGCCGAGGAAGGCTCCGGACAGATCCACGATCGGGCGTCGCTCGATGCGTTTCCCTGGCCCGACCCCGACACGGCCTACGACTACGATGCGATCCGTCAGGTCGACGATCTGCTGCCCGACGGGGCCAAAGTGATTATCAACATCGGCTACATCTTCACCGCCCCCTGGATGCTGATGGGCCTGGAAGATTTTTGCATCGCTCTGGCCCAAGGCGAGCCGCTGGTGTTGGAATTGATCGAGCGCGTCGCCCGAACCCAGATGCGGGTCGTGGAGAACGTGCTCCAATACGATTGCGTCGGCGCGATTCGCATGCCCGACGACTTGGGCCACACGGGCGGCACGACGGTTAGCCCCCGATTCTTGCGTCAGTACATCTTTCCCTGGCACAAGAAGATCGGCGAGATGGTCCACGCCAAAGGATTACCCTATCTGTTCCACAGCGACGGCCGGCTGTACGACGTGATCGACGATCTGGTCGAGTGCGGATACCATTCGCTGCATCCCTGCGAACCGGCCAGTATGGATATCGAGAAACTCAAACAGAAGTACGCCGGGCGGCTTTGTCTTTGCGGTAATATCAACCTCGATTCGACGTTATGCCTGGGTACGCCCGAGGAGGTGGCGGAAGAAGTCAAATTGCGGCTGCGCACCGTGGCACCCGGCGGAGGCTACTGTTGCGGAAGTTCCAACTCGGTGCCCGAGTACGTACCGTTCGACAATTACATGGCCATGATCGGAACGATCCAGAAGTACGGCAAATACCCAATCGGCGGATTCTGAAGGCACCCAGCACACTAGTCCCCAGTCCCCAGTCCCCAGTCCCCAGTCCCTATCCCCCCTGCTTCCTCCCATGCCTGACTTTGCCAACCTGCGAAAGACGCTTCTGCTCCAGGGCGAGCCGGCCCGCGTACCGGCGCTGGAATACTCGATCGATAAGTCGATCAAGGCGAAGTTTCTCGGCCGCGAGCCGACGACCATGGACGACGAGGCGGAGTTCTTTCTCGAGGCCGGGTACGACTCCGTGCCGGTGCTGTTCGGTATGCGGCTGACGCTGGTCGAGCGGGCCGCCCGGGCCGCACGGCACGGCAGCCCGTCCGGCGGCCACATGAAGAAGGCCGAAGCCCATTACAGCGCCAACAGCGAGCAGACCAGCGAGCGGCTATGGGCGGAGGAAGGCGCGGGACTAATCCCCGACGCCGCCGCGCTGGACGCCTTCGAGTGGCCCGACCCGGACCTGTACAACTTTCACGACATTGCCCGGCTTGGCGAGATCCTGCCGGACGAGGCGAAGGTGGTTCCCGTGGTGGGATACATCTTCGCCGCGGCGTGGATGCTGATGGGCTTCGAGCGGTTCTGCATCGACGTGGCCGACGGAGCGCCGGTGGCCGGGCGAATCATGGAGAAGTTGGGCGAGATTCACTACCGGGTGGTCGAGAACTTGCTGCAATACGACTGCGTCGGAGCCGTTTGCATGCCCGACGATCTGGCCTACACCCACTCGCTGATGGTTCGCCCCGAGGTGCTGCGGAAGCACGTTTTCCCCCAGCACGAGAAGATCGGGCGGCTCGTTCGCTCCAAGGATCTACCCTATCTGTTCCACAGCGACGGCCGCTACGCCGACGTGATCGACGACCTGATCCAATGCGGCTACAACGCCCTGCACCCCTGCGAACCGTCCAGTTTCGACATCGTCGAGTTGAAGCGTCAGTACGGCGACCGGCTTTGCCTGTGCGGCAACATCAATCTCGATTCGACGCTCACCCTGGGCACGCCGCAAGACGTCGACGCGGAAGTGAAACTCCGCATCGAGACGGTGGGCCCCGGCGGTGGTTACTGCTGCGGCAGTTCCAACTCGGTCACCGAATACGTCCCCTACGACAACTACCTGGCCATGCTCGAAGCGACGCTAAAATACGGGAAGTATCCGCTCGGCGGTTCTTGACATGGGTGCCGTAGGGTGGGACCAGCGCAGCGCCGGCCCACCATGAACTCCGGGACAACGTATCGGCTGCGGCGTGTCTCGTATCCGCGTGGGATGATCCCCAGTGGCATGAATCCATTGGAGTTGCGATGGTGGGCCGGCGCTTCGCTTGTCCCACCGTACAAGGCTTTGAGCCGTCAAAGTCGCGGTAGTTTATCAAAGTTTTCCTTACCCCCTCGCCACACTCGCTGACGTAGGTTATACTAGCGAGTTTACCCACGCGAGAGTTCCCGCCCAGTAGGCCTCCCCTTCACCGGAACGTGCTCTCCCACGCTTGCCGGACGCCAGGAGGCACCCGCCAACCGTCAAGGGCCCGCTTCCGGTACGTTGAGCCGGATGCTCAAGAAATGGCCCGGCGTGTGGTGGCCGAACTTGGGCACGTACACTGTTTTCTTCGGAGACGACAGGAGCCGTGTTGCATGAGTGAAGGCAATCCGCTTGTGAGTCAACCGGTCAAGAATCTTGGCTGGCGCGTTACCATGGCCGGCCTGGGAATCAACCTGGCGCTGGGCATCCTTTATACCTGGAGCGTGATCAGCAAGGGCATTCCCGAGGCTTGGGGTTGGTCGGAGACGGATAAGTCGCTGCCCTACTCGATCGCTTGTTTGGTGTTTTGCCTGGTGATGGTGCCGGCCGGACGCATGCAAGACAAGTTTGGCCCCCGTCTGGTGGCCAGCATCGGCGGAATCCTGGTGGGGGTCGGCATGATCCTGCTCAGCACGACCACCTCGCCGCTGGGTTTCATGATCGGGTTTGGCGTGTTGGCCGGTGCCGGTTTCGGATTCGGCTACGCCTCGGCCACGCCGCCGGCGGTGAAGTGGTTTCCCGCCGCTCGGACCGGTCTGATCGCCGGGATTGTCGTCTCGGGCTTCGGCCTGGCGTCGGTCTACGCGGCCCCGCTGGCCAAGTGGCTCATCGCCAGCTACGGCGTCGGCACGATGGCCCTGAGCCTGGGAATTGCCTTCCTGGTGGTTGTGGTCGGATGTGCCCAACTGCTGGTCGCGCCGCCCAAGGGATACGTGCCCGCCGGATCGGCCACGAAGCAGGCAATCGGTCCCGCGGCCAAGAAGAAAGACTACAGCCCGATGGAAATGCTGTGTACCTCGCAGTTCTATCTGCTGTGGTTCATGTACGCCTGCGGCGCCGGTGCCGGACTGATGATCATCAGCAAGCTGGTCAAGATCGGAGAGGCGCAGGCGGGGCTCGCGATGGCTTCCTCATTGGTTGTGGCCATGGCGGTGGGCAACGGCGCCGGCCGAATCGCCGCCGGTATGGCGTCCGACAAGCTCGGCCGTCAGCAAACCATGTTTGGTTGTTTCGTCTTGCAGGCGGTGATGGTCATCCTGCTGTCGCAGGCCGCCGCGGGAACGACCCTGGCCACTCTGCCCGTGCTGCTGGCTGTCTCGGCGATGATCGGTGCCATGTATGGTGCCAATCTGACCCTGTTCCCCTCGATCACCAAGGACTACTACGGAGCGAAAAACTTCGGCGTGAACTACGGACTCGTGTTCACCGCCTGGGGCGTCGGCGGGTTCATGCTCGCCCTGGGTGCGGGAAAGCTCTACGACCTGTACGAGACGTTTTCTTACGCCTATTACGGAGCGGCCACGCTGCTGGTCGCCGCGGCTGCGGTCACGTTCCTCGTCAAGCCGCCCAAGTCGGCCGACGAGCTGTCCGAGACGGCCCTCTCGGCGGATTCCGACGTGGCCCATCCGCAGCCCGCCGACGACGTGAAGGATGTCGCCTCGCAGTCGGCCTAACCCGCATGGGAGGCGAGAGGTGACTACCAACGCCCGGCACAAGTACACGGGCTAAACTGAGCATTATCTGGGGTCGTGGCGACTATTTCGCCGCGGCCCTTTGTTTGCGTTGTTGATTCTGGTTTCCTCGCGGGGGGAATGCGGTTATAATCGGCGCTGAGTCTGGGGTCAGCAAGCCCCCCGTGGATGCAGACGGGTGCCATCGTACCGTTCCCACCAACACGAGGTTGTCCCATGCGTAGCTATCACGGATCGTACGCACGATGCTGGATGCTGGTCGTCTTCGCAATAGGAGTCTCGCTGCTATCGACGGCCCCGGCCGTGGCGGCTGATTCGCCGGGCGGTTCGTCGTCGGGGCTTCAGTGGATCAACGTCGGCGACTCGATGCGAACGCTGATCGAAGCCGACTGGGCCCAGCGCGACGCCCACTTCAGCAAAGCCAAACCGGCGGCCACTGCCGCACCGCAGCAGACGGCGCATGGCGTGACCACCGTCCAGGACGCCGCCGGAGGTTGCGACGGCATCAAGAACGGTCGTTGGGGATTCCACACGGCCAGCAAGGCAAGCGACCCCTGGTGGCAGGTCGACCTGGGCACCGAAGTAAAGCTCGACCGGGTGGTCATCTTCAACCGCACCGACAGCACCTGCGCGCCGCGCACGGCAAAGATCCGCGTGGCCGTCTCCACCGATACCGATTGCAAGCAGTTCGACGACGTCTACCAACACGACGGGCAAACCTTTTACGGTGTGAAGGAAAACAAGCCGCTGGTCGTGGACCTCGGCGACAAGAACATCAGCGCCCGCGTCGTACGGCTGCATATACCGGGCAACTGTTCGTTTGCGCTGGACGAAGTCGAAGTCTACGCTGCGAGCGATCCGAAGAAGAACATCGCCCTGGGTCGCCCGGCCGACCAGAAGAGCGTCAGTCAGCACTCGTACCCCGGCACGTTGCCCGACGGGGTTCTGACGGCAGTTCCACCCACGGCCGCGCCGGTCGGCGGCGGTTTTTCGCTGGCCCATACGCGCGACGTCGTCGATCGCGGCGGCAAATTGGCCGAGCGATTGGCTCACGAGGGGGCCGGCGCCCGTGCGCTTTCACCCCTGACCAAGGCGCTTGCCGAACTCCAGGGGCGACTTAGTGCGTTGGAAGGAAAGTCCGACGTCGCGCTGGACGCCCGACGCGAGATCCACTTCGAGGCCCGATGGCTGGCCCGGCGGATCGCCTTCTGCAATCCGTTGCTGGACATGGACAAACTGCTGTTTCTCAAACGGCACGACTCGGGCGGCATAATCCACATGTGCGACCAGTTTTATGGATGCAACGCCAAGCCCGGCGGCGGGCTGTTCGTCTTGGCCGATCCGTTTGGCGACGAGCCGAAGCTGTGCAATCTGCTGGAGAATTCGCTGGTCGAGCGGGGACGTCTTACCGGCCGAAAGCTCGACGAGGGGGCATTTCTCTCGCCCGACTTGTCGTTCGACGGCCGTACGATCATGTTCGCCTATACCCAGTGCAAAGCGACGGCCACCTATCAATGGGGCCCCGAGAAAAGCCATCAGATCTTCCGGGTTCAGGCCGACGGGACCGGTTTGGAACAACTGACCGACGGCGATCCCGACGACTTCGATCCGTGCTTCCTGCCCAACGGCCGCGTGGCGTTTGTGAGCGAGCGTCGCGGCGGTTATCTGCGTTGTGGGCGGCATTGCCCGGTCTACACGATCTTCTCGATGAATCCCGACGGCAGCGACGTTGTTTGTCTCAGCTTCCACGAAACCCACGAATGGCAGCCGAGCGTGAACAACGACGGGATGCTCGTGTACACGCGTTGGGATTACGTCGACCGCGATACGAATATCGCCCATCACCTGTGGCT
>JABMRP010001238.1 GCA_013202535.1 Planctomycetota bacterium | reverse complement strand
GTTGTCACCAATCAGATTGATGTGATCCTCGATCACCATGACGTCGCCGCGGCGATATTGCGGATTCAGACCGCCGCAGGCATTGGAGACGATCAGCAGATCGGCCCCCAGGGCCTTCATCACGCGCACCGGGAAGGTGATCTGCCGGTAGGAATAGCCCTCGTAGGCGTGGAATCGGCCTTCCATGGCCACCACGTCCGTGCCCTGGAGTTGCCCACAGACCAACTGCCCGGCATGGCCAATGGCCGTCGACTGGGGGAAGTGGGGAATCGACCCGTACGGCAAGGTGGCCTCGGCCTGAATCTCCGCGGCGAGCCCCCCCAAACCGGTTCCCAAGACGATTCCAACCCGCGGCTTACCCTTCCACTGATTGCGAACGACTTCGACGGCCTCTTCCACCTGGGCAGCAAGTTGCAGCATGAATCTTCCCGTGAAAATGTTTTGGGACGTGTGGAAACTGGCCGGAATTCGTCAGAACTCGTCCAGGTCGTCGTCGTCGTCCTGGTCGTCGTCGTCGTCCAGGTCGTCGAACTCTTCCTCGAAGTCGTCGTCGAAGTCGTCGTCGAAATCATCCTCGTCGAAATCGTCTCCGTCGAGATCATCGCCATCGACATCGCCGTCGAGATCGTCTCCGCCGAGCGCGTCCGCGACGCAACCGCTGGTGGCGACAATCAAGTCCGTCTCCTCACGGGGCAAGCCCGTCGGCATACATGGCGTCCAGATGGGATTCATTTCCAGCAACATGTCATAGTCCTCGACGATCGGAAAACCAAGATCGGATCGGCCGGGAGAGCGATTTCTTCGCGATTCCGTCTCCCCGGCCACGGGTTACGAGAATTCTATAGTCATCCGGCGCCGTTTTGTCAACCGATAACCGGCCCATCTCCGGCGCAAGTGTCCCCCGCGGCAGCGACGCCGCTCCCCAGTGTATCAAGAAAAGGGCAGAGCCACGTAGAACACGTGGCCCTGCCCAAAACACGGGGGTGAGAAAGCCTTATTTATGGCCGGCTGGAAACATCGCACGTCTCTCGGCCGACACTGAAATCCTAGGTCAACTCCTGGGGCTGTCAAGCTGGCATGTTTACGCGAAACAGGAAACTTGCGCGCATGGCAGTTCCGTCGCCGGGTGTAACGGTTCCACCGATTCTAGGGGTGTTGCGTGGCACCGGCGCCAGCGCCAGTGTGAGACAGGCATCACGGGGGAGCGACTGGCCTGGCGGCAGCCTCGCCGGTACGATAGTGGCAAATGACACCGCACTACCAAGGGACGAAGGCATGGCCACCGTTTCCATTCCCCTGTTGCTCAAAGACGTGACCGGTGGAACGCGGAACGCCGAAGTCGATGGCACGACGCTGGCCGAGGTGATCGACGCGCTGGATCAGACCTTCCCGGGGTTCGCCCACCGGATACTCAACGGCGACCAATTGAGCCCGACCGTGGCGGTCACGGTTGACGGAAAGATCGCCGCCGGGGGGCTGTCCACGCCCGTGTGTCCGGATAGCCGGGTGAATCTCTTGCCGGCTTTCGGCGGGGGGTAACCGTAGAACGGAACTTGTTCCGTTTGCGACAATCGTCACAATGGGCGTGGAAGAGAAGACCCTTCGCCTTGGTGAAACGAAATGGGTTTGGTTCTCGATTCTGGATTCCGGGAAACGGAACAAGTTCCGTTCTACTGCGACAATCGCCCTGTGGGCATGTGATGCCGGGCTAACACGATCTACCGTTTCTCCGGCACCGGCTCCTCTTCCCCCTGGGGGCGCGATTGCAGTTCCTGCAACAGGGCGGTGGCCTGACGGTCGCCGGGAGCGACTTCGAGCACCGCCCGGGCGAACATCTCCGCTCGTTCCCACTGCTCTTGCTGCACGTTGAGAATGGCCAGGGCGCGGGGATAGTCGGGATCGCGGAGATTCAGATTCCGGGCGGTCAACAGCGCCTGTTCGGCTTCCTCCGGCTTCCCCAGACGCTGCAGCGCCAAGCCGCGGTTGTAGTGGAGACGCGGGCGGTTGGGATCCAATTGGGAGGCTTTGGTGAAACATTCGACGGCTTCCGCCAGGCGTTTCTCGTCGGCGGCCAAGGCGAGTCCCAACGAGTAATGGGCTTGCGGCCATTCGGGTTCAATCTTGATGATCTCGCGCAGTTGCGCCACGGCTTTGTCCGTTTGGCCGCCGGTGTCGTAGAACAGGGCGAGATTATTTCTTGCCGCGACCGATTGGGGGCGGAGCCGGATGGCCGTGAGATAGGCCGCTTCGGTTTGGTCCGGCCGGTTCAGATTGTCGTGGATCAGGGCCATGTTGATGTGTGCTTC
>JABMRP010001237.1 GCA_013202535.1 Planctomycetota bacterium | reverse complement strand
CGGCCACATCGAGCCCCTTGGTGCCCAGCCCACGTCCCTGCAACTCGTCGGAGGCCAGGTAGCGGACCGAATCGGCCAGCCGCGCCTCGGCCGCCGCGTGTTGGGCCGCCCGTTCGGCCGACCGTACGGCCAGCGGGGCCAGCCCGATGAGGATACCTATGGCGATTCGCGCGATGAGTTTGGAGCGATAACGGTTCATGGGGTAAAGGTTCGCTTTGCCTTAAAAAGGGAAGGATGGGGCATTAGGGTTGATTCGTGGTAGCTGGATTCGTGAGAATTCAGCCGAAGCAAGAGTGTGCGCCAGTTCGTCTGAACTCTTACGAGTTCAGCTACGGCTGTCCGTCATGGGGCGTGATGGTCGGCGACCACTTCATCCGATTGTGGTCCACGGGCATGGCCGGGTCAAGCGACAACTCGCTTTGACATGCCGGGCGTGGGTCGCTATGCTCCGCACCCCTGGAACGGAAAAGGAAAACGGGAGGTACACTGCTTTGAATGGCCAGCGAAGTGTGTTGATTGTCGATCGCTCGGAGGATACCCGAGAGGTATTGCGGACCGTTTTGGAACGTCGAGGGGTGCGGACCCTGGCGGCCAGCCGCCCAGGGCGGGGGCTCGATCTGGCCCGGCGTCACCAGCCCAATCTGATCGTGCTGGATCTGGAGATTGACGATTCCGATCCCCAGGCGCTTTGCGCGGCTTTTGCGGCCCAATCGCGGGCCCAACGCGGTTCTTTGGTGGTCCTGGGAAGCGTGGCACGGCGTGGCGAGCAGCTTGGGGCCGAGGAAATCATCTCCAAGCCCTATGATTATGGCCCCCTCATTCGTAAAATCGAGGAGTTGCTGGGGTCCTCCTCCCCGATGGTCACCCGATGTGCGTGATGTGGTGGGTATCGTTACCCCCGACCATCTTCATGGGGAGGTTCTTTTGCGTATCGGGGTCTGACTGGTGGCATCGCTTTTCGTGATTCGCGGCAACGACCAGGGTGCGCGATTCGAGCTGGAGGACACGGCCGTCCGGTTGGGACGCGATGCCTCGAATCCGGTTCGCCTTCACGATACGGAAGTTTCTCGCCAGCACGCCGAGATCCGCCTGGCCGACGACGCTCGCTCGCTGTGCGACCTGGGCAGTTCCAACGGGACATTCGTCAACGGCAAGCGCGTGCGGCAGCATCCGCTGGCCAGTGGCGATCAGGTGCAGGTGGGCAGTACTCTGATGCTCTACACCGAGCCGGGCGACGAATCGCCCGAGGATCTCTCGGCGAAAATCAGCATCGCCACCAAAGAGTCGGGCAACGACGAGTCGCACATCATCTATTCGCTGTCGCAGGAGGAAGGCAGCCGTATCTTCGATTTCGACCACGGCGGCTCGCAGACTTCCTGGCTGGCTCGCGCGCGGGGTAATCTCCAGGTGATGTACCGCACGGCCCTGGCCGTGAGCCACACGCTGGACATCGACCAGTTGCTCAACCGCATCATGGAGTTGATCTTCGAATGGATTGAAGCGGATCGGGGCTGTATCATGCTGGTCGATCCGACGACCAAGCTCCTGGAGCCCAAGGCGCGCCGCACCCGCAAGGGAATAGGCTCCGACGACAAGATTACCATCAGCAAGTCGATTCTCGACTACGTGGTGGATCGCAACGAGGGCGTGATGACGACCAACGCCCGGGAAGACGATCGCTTCGACGGTGCCGGCAGCATCTTGCAGATGGGAATTCGCGAAGCGATTTGCGCGCCCATGCGGGGGCGCTACGAAGTGGTCGGCGTCATCTACGTCGATACGTTTACCTCCCCGCAGAAGGTGATCCAACAGGGCGGAGCGAGCCAATTCAAGGACGACCATCTCAAACTGATGATCGCCATCGCCCACCAGGCGGCGTTGGCCGTGGAAGACACGCGGCACTACTCGGCCATGGTTCAGGCCGAGCGCCTGGCCGCCATCGGGCAAACCATCGCCACGCTTTCCCACCACACGAAGAACATCCTCCAGGGCATTCGCGGCGGAAGCTACCTGATCGACATGGGGCTCTCGGAGCACGACGAGAAGCTGATCCGCAAGGGATGGAGCATTGTCGACAAGAACCAGGCGAAAATCTCCGCCCTGGTGCTCGACATGCTCACCTTCAGCAAGGATCGCGAGCCCGACCTTCAAGAGGCCCAACTCAACACCGTGGTGGCCGACGTGATCGAGTTGATGCAAGGCCGGGCCAAGGAACTCGACGTGGCGCTCCGCTGGGAAGCCGACGAGTCGATCCCGTCGTTGATGTTCGACCCCGAGGGGCTACACCGGGCCGTGCTCAACGTCGTGACCAACGCCATCGACGCCGCTTGTGAAACGAAGCAAGACGGGCACGTCGAGGTGCGCACCGAGTATTTGCCGGCCGAGAGCAAGGCCCTGGTCGTGGTGCGCGACAACGGCGGCGGCATCGGGCCCCAGGAACTCGATCGCGTCTTTCGGCCCTTTGTTTCCTTCAAGGGCGGTCGGGGGACCGGACTGGGACTGCCGGTGAGCCAAAAGATTCTCAACGAACACGGCGGCCGCATCGCGGTGGAAAGCACCCCGGACAAGGGAAGCTGCTTCACCCTCGAACTGCCCGTGGTGAAGCCGAACGTCAGCGGACAGACGTCGCCCGGATAAGGACCATGATATTCCCGAAGTAGCAGGCACACTCCGTGTGCCGTAGCCGGCGGACGGCACACGGAGTGTGCCTGCTACTGGACTCGCGGCGGGGGTACAGCCTGGCCGTTGCGTTGGGCGTACTGTGCCTG
>JABMRP010000123.1 GCA_013202535.1 Planctomycetota bacterium | reverse complement strand
GTACACTTGGGAACAGAAGCACAACCGCAGGGGAAAAACCATGGTCAACGACATATCTGGAGAAAACGAGCAGTTCATTCAGCACGAACTGGAGTCGGGCGTCTACGAGAATCGAGCCGAATTGCTCGACGAGGCCGTCCGCCTACTGAAACGACGTAGAGAACTCCAGCGCGACATTCAGATGGGCATCGATTCTGGCCCGTCGATCCCGGGAAGTGAGGTTTTTCGCCGGCTGGAGAAGAAAGCCGAGGAGTTGGCTGAGCAACGTCCCCAATGAGCGAACCTCTTTTCTCGCCGATGGCCGTCGAAGACCTCGACGGCATTCTTGAGTACATCGCCCGCGACAACCCGGCGGCAGCAGTTCGCTTCGTGGAGACACTGAAGGAGAAGTGCAACACGCTTGCTCGCTTCCCACTTCTGGGAGCGTCGCGCGATCAGTTGGCAGAGCGGCTACGGGTGTTTTCCGTCGGCAACTACGCCATCTACTATCGCCCCGAGGGTGAGTCGCTGCGCATCGAGCGGGTCCTCCACGGTGCCCGCGATGCGGATACCCTTTTCGGCTAGAGTCGCAAGCCGGAGGTTTCTTGCCTGAGGTTCAACCAACCGTCCAGTAGGTTGGAGATTACAGCCCGCAATCACAGCGACAACACATACGCACTCAAATCCTCGATCTCTTTCCGCGTAAGGTCCTTCAGCTTCCCGTGGAGCCGCTCGGGGTCGTGCTCCGTTAGGGCTTCCATCATGGTGACCGCGCGGCCGTCGTGATAATAGGGGGCGGTGCGGTACGCTTCGACCAGCGACGGGGTGTCGTATCGGGCGCTGGGCTCGTTGGAGCTGGTGAGAGAAAACGGGGTCAGACTCGAAGTCACAAGAAGGCATTGAGGTCAAGCCGGCTTTCCTCTTGTTGGACGACCAAAGTCACTCGGATTGGCCTGTTAGTTTCGCCAATTCCGCCAACACTCCGGCCTTCTCGCTTTCCGAGGTTTGCCCCATTCGCTCGCCAATCTGACGGCGGTCTATCGCTAAGCATTGAAACACCAGCGCGACTGAATCGTTTTTCAATCCGGATTCTGGTGTTGCGACAATCAGAGTCGTACCAGCGAAACGTAACGCCTTCCGCGTGCTCGTCAGTGGCACGACCAGTATGGTCGGTAGTTTGCCGGCAAATTTCTCGTCTTGAATGACCATTGCCGGCCGTCGGCCAAATTGCGCCCTCCCGCCTGCTCCCGGTAGCTCAACCCAGTGAATATCTCCGATGTTCACTGTTCTTCACTCTCCCATCTGTCGATCATTTGCCACGCTTGATCGCCGGCCCGTTGCCATGCTTCAAGCTCTTCCCTGAGTTCCGGCGTCACCTCGGCTGGTTGCAACACGATATTGACGTGTGCCCCATCGGGCAAATCGCTGTTGGCTTGGGGCACAACAACGCCGTTCTTGACAATCCCGGGGATGATTCTGCTGTCGGTTGACATGACACGCTCCCATTTGAATCCGATGCAGCCGGTTGCCCGACTTTTTAGGATTTGGAGTCAGCGGAGCCTGACTTCAAATCCTTGAATCTGGTTTTGCCGCAAGGGCCATCGGCAGGCCTTCCATTATAAGCCAATATCCAATCTCCAACAAGGAAGATCCAATCTCCAAGTCATTGCAGGTCATTGGGGTCGGACCTTGAATAGTGAGCCGTGGGATCGCTCACCTGAGTTGGCGTTCAACTCTTTTCAGTTTCGCCACCCACAATCACAGCGACAACACGTACGCAATCAAATCCTCGATCTCTTCCCGCGTAAGGTCCTTCAACTTCCCGTGTAGCCGCTCGGGGTCGTGCTCCGTTAGGGCTTCCATCATGGTGACCGCGCGGCCGTCGTGATAATAGGGGGCGGTGCGGTACGCTTCGACCAGCGACGGGGTATCGTATCGGGCGTCCGGCTCGTTGGGGCTGGTGATGCCCACGTTGTGTGTCTTCTTGTCGGTGAAATAGGGCCCCGGATGGCAGGTCGCACAGTCGGCCTTGGCGTCGAACAGCCGCTTACCCCGCTGGGCCGCTGCGGCAAACCGCGGCGCGTTCGGATTGGGCTCTGCCGTGAGCGACCGAATGTAGGCCAGCAGATCGTCGATGTTGGCCGGCTCGGGCACGACCAGATGGCTGCCGAGGATGCCGGTCTCCACGCATACCCGCGGATTGGCTCGCGTGGCAAGCCGGTTGTGTGGCGATGTATGGGGCATGTTGATCAGGCTGATGACGTCCTTGCCGTTGTCGATCCCGTCTCGCATGAAGTCCCAGGGCAGCCCGTCGATGCGCCCGCCGTCGAGATGGCAGGAGGCACAACTGTGCCAGCGTTGGTAGCATCGGGTGGCGTCGTGGAAGTAGATTTCGCCGCGTCGGGCCGCGTCGGGCTCGGGCTGGTCTCCCACGGCAATCGTTCCCAGCAGCTTACCCTCGGTCGCGCTGTGTACGCCTACCACACCGGCATAGTAGTTGGCCACGTAAAGCTTCTTCCCGTCGGGTGAAAGCGCCAGTCCGGTCGGGCCTTTTCCACCCGAGGGTGCCCGGCGGAGCGTGCGGGAAATGTAGATCGCCGTCAGGTCGTTGGTCAATTGGGCGATTTCGCTCTTGTCGTGTTTGATGCGGACCCAGATGTTGTCCCGCTTGCCGTCCTTCCTTGCGGCGATCTCGTCCGGAATGTTGCCTTGCAGCAGTTCGTGGATGCGGCCGATATCGAGTGTCGAGACTTCGTGGACGCCGCGGTGGCTGATCCAGAGCGTCTTGCCGTCGGCCGAACCGACGACGTCCCAGGGATCGGCCGCGCCCTTGGTCAGATCATCGAGCAGGATGGTTGCCAACCGCGTGCCCGCGGCCACGTCGATGATGCTCATGGCGTAGGTATGAACCCAGCCTTGCTCCAGTTGCGTGACCGGAAGATTGAAGCGGCCGAGGATGTGAACTACGTAGGCCCATTTCCCCTGGGGCCCGATCCACGTGCCTCGGGCCATCGTTGCCCCCGGCGGCAACTTAACTCGGGCGACTTGTTGCATGACGGCCGTATCGAGAATGCTGATTTCGCAACCCAACTCAGGATCGGTACCCGCGCCTCGCGGCATGAAATTCGCAACGACTACCCGCGACTCGTCCGGGGTGATCGCCACACTGGCCGGATCGCGGACCACGGCGATCTGGCGGATCTCTTTGCCCGCGGTCAGATCGACGACCGAGACCGTATGGTTGCCGCGGTTGGCGCAATAG
>JABMRP010001236.1 GCA_013202535.1 Planctomycetota bacterium | reverse complement strand
TCCAGCAGGCGGATCGCACTTTGCGGCATCGCCGGCAATTGGGCTCCTGCCAAAACCGTTTCCAGATCGACAGTAGCGGCATCTGATTTGGTCATCGCTTGGGTTTTCCTAGTCGGTAGCTAGCTGGCGACACATCCACCCACTCCCACGCAACGGATCGGCGATTGGGAGTAAGGATGCGGAGAGCACATTCCCTGTACTTTCCTGCGAAAATCTAGGCCACAACCGGCGCATTGGCAAACGCGATGGTTTCGAATCGACTCATTTCACCCACGACGATCGGCTCCATGGCCCATCCGTTGCCCTGGGTCCACATCCCTACCCGGACCGGTTGAGAAAAGGCCCCACGCGTGCGAGGCGGCCGGCACGGCAACACCGTCGCGCAAGTTCAAGTGGGCAAACTGGTTACATCAATACGCGGGCGTCTCTAGGAGGACCGGTCCACCGATTGCATCCGTTGGGAACCGGGGAAACCGTAGTTTCCCCTCTCGTAATGGGGTTTCTTCGGTCGTTTTTCCGGATTCTCATGATGCGTTGGATTGGCTGGCTAATGTTCGCCCTGGTGGGGTTTGGCTGGATGGCCTGCGAGATTCCGTCCGACACCACCCATTCCCCCTCCGCCACGCCTGTCTCCACGGCCTCCGCCGGCTGGCGACAATCGGCCGATGGTCGGCATCGGGCCGTGCCGTGCCGCCAATCGGTGAGCCCCCCTCGGCCTCTCCCCCATCCGGTGGTCATCGGCCTTCTCCAACTGCTCCTGTCGGCCACGGCGTTGGTGGCCTTCTCTCGGTCGCCCGACCATTGGGCGTGACAGGTGACAGGCCCGGCAGCCCCACTTCTTGGGGTGTGCAGCCGGCCTCGTTCAACACCATCGCGCGGAAAATCGTCTTTTTCCGCACGGATTTCTTCTTCCGGCGCCACTAATACGGGCAGAGGGTTCCCAATACGCCGCGCTCGGCCGCGCGGAGACCATCGGCTGATGGGTGCGGGGCCTCAACACGGGGAAGAGAATACAGTGAGGAGAACCGCGCCATGCGACTGACGCTACGCACGATGCTGGCCTTCATGGACAACATCCTGGATTCGGACGACACGCAGGCGATCCGTAAGAAGATCGACGAAAACGAGTTCGCCGGCAGTCTCTTGCAGCGCACGCGCGACGCGACGCGACGGATGCGACTGGGAGCTCCCAAGGTCTTGGGGCATGGCGTGGGGCTCGACCCAAACACCGTGGCCGAGTATCTCGACAATACGCTGGGGGACGATCAACTTCCCGATTTCGAGAGAGTCTGCCTGGAGTCCGATGTCCATCTGGCCGAGGCCGCGTCGTGTCATCAGATACTTGCCTTGGTCCTGGGAGAGCCGGCGGAAGTGGATCCGCGTAGCCGACAGCGGATGTATCAGTTGCCCCATCTCCCGCTGCCTTCGGCCGGTGCCAGCGCGGAAGACGGCAGGTCGCCCGAAGGAGCGACCGCGCGTGCAACGGACGATACCAGCGGAGAACCTTCGTCGGGTGAACCATCGCTTCTCGGGTCGACGGATGAGAAAACCCGACCCAAGCGGATGGTTCCCGACTACCTTCGCGATCCGCCGACCAAACGAAAGCGGCGTTTGCTGGTCGTGGCTGCCGGGTTGGTGGTTGCCGGTTTTGTCGTCGTGATGGGTTTGGCCGCCTTCGGTCGACTTGACCCCGGTACGCCGCTGGGTCGGCTCTTGGGGCGCCAGGAAGAGAATGACACGGTGGCTCAGGTGCCGGACGAGCAACCGGCCAACTCCGACCAAGTGCCCCCGCAACCCGGGAGTCCCACACCCGGCGAAGATCCCTCCCCGGGCCAGAGCGAGCAGACCGGCGCCTTGGGAACCGACGAAGCTGCCGGTTCGCCACCTTCCGAGACGCCGCCCTCGGCACCGATGCCCCCCGATGGACCCGTCGAATTGCCCTCCGAGCCAGAAGGTGTCGCCGGTGGTGTTCTTCCGGCAGGACCGGGGGAATCGGCCGATCCGCTTCGCCAGCCGGGCGATGATGCGCTGCCGGGGCAACCCACAACGCTGCCAGGGGAGCCTGCAATACCGCCCGGAGTCGCCGAGCCGGGTGAAACCGAACTGGCCAATGCCCAGCCTGTCGAGGAGGCGCCCATGCCCGTCGCGCCCATGCCCGTCGGTCCGCAGCGAGTTGGCCAGTTTGTCAGTGAAGCGGAGATTCTCCTGCGCTACGATTCGAAATCGGCGTCTTGGCAGCGCCTCCCGCCGCATGAAACGTTGTCCGATGGGGAGAGCCTCCTGGCCCTGCCCACCTTCAGACCTCAGGTCGCCCTGACCTCTGGGATTACCGTGCAATCGGTCGACAGCACGTACGCCCAGTTTCTCAAGGCCGACGCCGACTCTCCGCCCGGATTGCAGGTCTTCTTCGGCCGTGTGATCCTGCGTTCGGCCGGCCAGCCGGGGGCTCGATTTCGTCTTCGCGTGGGGAACGTAACGGGCGTCATCCGATTCGATGATTCGGAGTCGACGGTGGTGGCGGTGGAGGTCATTCCCCGCTCCGACCCGGGAGTCGACCCGGCCGAACATCCGGGCTACGTGTCGGCCGATTTGTATACCCAGACGGGCCAAGTTCAGTGGGTGGGAGCCGATCAGCAACCGATCGCGATCAAAGCACCCGCATGGCTGACGTTGGATGAGCGGGCTGAAGTACCGATTACCGTCGAGCAATTTCCCCGATGGCTGAGGGAAGACACGAGCAATCCCATGGATCGCGATACATCGGCAATCATCCAGCAGGGAGTTCGTCCGGATCGTTCGGTGAGCTTGAGCCTGAAAGAACTCTCCGAACACCGGCGGAAGGAGGTGCGACGGCTGGCCCTGCGATGCCTGGGCGTGACCGCCCAATTCGACCCGCTGGTCGCCGCGCTGGACGATCCGGACGAGAAGTTCTTCTGGTCGAACCTCGACCCCTTCCTGTCGGCTCTTTCCAGAGGCCCCCAGACTGCCGTGCAACTCCGTCAAGCCATGGTTCGACGTTTCGGGGAGGAGGAGGGCCGGCAGATCTACGACCTGCTTTGGCAGAATCCCGCCGAAACACCAACGTACGACGAGGTGAAGCAGCGGATCGACCTGCTGAAGAATCCCCGGTTGGCGATGCGCGTGGTCGGCCATTGGAGTCTGAATCGGATGACTACCCTGGCGGCATCTTACCGGCCCGATGATCCTGCCAAAGAGCGGGAACAAGCGGCCGATCGCTTGGAGCGAGCGCTGGACAGTAAGCGAATCCCCATAAAGGACGGCATTGAGCCACCCGAAGACGTGGATTGATCTCCTCATTACTGCTTGTCGCGTGAAATCTCGCTCATTCCCGGCTGGAACTTGGAAACGTGCTGCTTGACGCCTCCGTGCAGTGTGAGATGAGGCGGCGCGCGGTCAAACGGCTGCCCGCGGGTTCCGGAAATACCGGCGAGCGTCTCGCTATAACTCGTTATACACCAAGGTCTTACGAAATTGACTTTGAGCCGCGAGGGTGTTTGCTCGCGTTCCAGTTCGGAGGGTCGGCGTCAGGCGTCGGGCGACAAGCTAAACTAGGGTAATGGGGATAATAAGGTGCGGTGCTGGAGGTAAACTCTGGCTTTGCGTTTGTCGGTTCTCGATCGTGTTGCTAGAATTACCTATTTGGCAGCCGGTGTAACGACTGGGGCGTGGGCCGCTGGGGTCTGCCGCTTGCCGACCAACTGAGCGAGGAGTTGTTCTGG
>JABMRP010001235.1 GCA_013202535.1 Planctomycetota bacterium | reverse complement strand
CCGCGATTCTGTGAGATGACCAAGGAACTGGTGCTGGAGCACGGGGGCGGATTGATCGTGTTGGCCGGAACACGGTTCGGTCCGGGCGAGTTGGCCGACACGGCCCTGGCCGAACTCTTGCCGGTGGTCGTCGATCCGGCGTCGCGGCTCCGTTCGGACAAACCGTTCGACTTACAGCGCACACCCAAGGCCGCGGCGGTCGAGTTCATGCAACTCCAGGACACCACCGCCGAGAACGACCGGGCGTGGGGTAACCTGGGGCCGCTACACTGGTATCAGCCGGTGCTGCGGCCTCGTTCGGGCGCGGTCGTGCTGGCCGAGCATCCCACCGATACGTGCGTCGACGGCAAGATGCCCCAGCCGATCATTGCCTACCGCCGCTTCCTCGAAGGTCAGGTGATCTATTGCGGGTTCAACGAGATCTGGCGCCTGCGCCGCAAACATGGCGAACGGTATTACGGACGTTTTTGGGCCCAGATGCTGCATCGCCTGTCGTCGCCCCGGGCGACCGGCGGGGAGAAACGTTTCTCCGTGCGTAGCGACTACCGCGAGTATCGTCCCGGTGACGAAGCGGTGATCACCGTCAGAGCGCTGAATGCCGACTACCGTCCGCTGGCCGAATCCGACATACCGGGCCATGTACTGCGGGCCCAGTGGCTTCTGCCCGGCGATGTGCCTTCCGAGCCGAGCGAGCCGCGGCCGATCCGCATCCCGAGTCTGACCGAAGGCACGTTCGAGGTTCGGCTTCCGTTGTCACTGGCCGGCCGGCACGAAGTTCTCGTTACCGATCCGATCACCAACGAGCAGGCAAGCGTGGCGATGGACGTGGCAAGCCTTCCATTGGAAGACATCGAGGCCCGCCGCAACGTCGCGCTGCAGGAATCGCTGGCCCGGGATACCGGGGGGCGGAGCTTCGATCTGGCCGGTGTACACGACATGGTCGAAACCATCGAATCGGCCCAGCGTATCGAAACCACGACCAAGATCGTGCCGCTTTGGAACACCTGGCTTGCGTTTATCTGTGTGATCGCACTGTTGCTGGGCGAATGGCTGGCGAGAAAATGGATCAACCTAACGTGACACAACTGGCCGTACTACACCGCCGCCTGCTAGCGCTGCGCCGCCGCCGGCGCGTGGTGCGGTGGATCCGTGGCGGCAGCGCCGCGGTGGTCATTCTGCTGGGCATGGCCGCCGTTCTCTTCGCCCTGGACTGGGGCTTCCGCATGACCGGGCCCCAGCGTGTACTGGCCATGGCGGTCGAGGCCGGTCTGATCTTCCTGGCGCTTCGGCGGTACGCTTGGCCGTGGTTGAAACGCCGCGAGTCGGAGTTGGACGTCGCCTTGCTGGTCGAGCGACGCCACCGGATCGATACCGATCTGGCAGCCGCGTTGCAGTTTGAAACGCCGGCCGCCGCCGAGTGGGGATCCGCCGAACTGGAAAGGGCGGTCATCGAGCAAGTCGCATCGGGGAGTCGCCAACTGGACGTCTTCGAGGGATTCCCTCGCCGAGAGGCTCTCCGCCGGTTGCTGGCGGGCTTTGTCGCCGTGGGCATCGCGGCGGTGGTGATCGGTCTGCTACCGGAGCATACGTCGATCTTCTTCGACCGCCTGTTGTTCCAATCGCGACGATACCCCACGCGAACGACGATCGAGACGGTGGTCGTCAATGGACAGGAAATATCGGTCGGCGATCTGGCCGAGACGCCCATCGCCTGCGCCTTCGGGCAGCCCGTGGTTTGGGAAGTGTACTGGTCGGGCACTCGTCCGGAAGAGGGAACCATCGAGTTGGCGCCATCGGCCGAACGTCCCGGGCGAACGTTGGTGTTGGAGCCGTCGGAATCGGCGGAGGACATCTTTATCGGGTCCGTGCCCAAGCTGGTCGAGTCGACCCGATTTCGAGTCTTCCTCGGAGACGATGCGACCGATTCGGCCGAGGTCACCCTGATACCGCTTCCGACGGTGAACGTGAGATTTGTCGTCGAGCCACCGGCCTACGTCGGTTCCGCCCTGCAACGCCACAGCGGGCGTCCCCGAATCACCGTGCCCGAAGGATCGCGAGTGGCGGTCCAAATCGATGCCAGCAAACCGTTGCGCCGGGCGGTGCTGGAAACTCAAGAGATCCGCTACCCGCTGGTGCGTGTCGGCGGAGCGGGCGCGGAAGGATACGTCGAGCTTTGGGAACTGGACCCGCAGCGGGCAGAATTGCCGCAGAATGGATCGCCGGAGAAGATGCCACTATTCCGCGTCAGCCAGTCGCTGGCCTACAGCATTGAGGCCACCGATACCGATGGGCTCTCGCTGGAACGTCCGATTCGCGGGCGGATTCTCGTCAAACGGGACCGGCCGCCACGCATTTCGACGT
>JABMRP010001234.1 GCA_013202535.1 Planctomycetota bacterium | reverse complement strand
TGCGTTCGCCTCGCTCGTGTCGTCCGCCTCGCTCACGTCGACTGCCACGCGCAGCCGCAAGTCGCCGTACTCCCAATGCACAACTTCGCACCGCCCGCCGAGAGGCAGATCCTTGCGAAGAGGCAGCGGATCGTAGGCACACGGCTCGACGATCGACTCGGCGAGCCGGAGTCGACGAATGCGCACGTGCCCCAGCGGTTGTTCGGACTCCTTCTCTCCGGGCGGCGGGTAGACGGCCAGAATGGTGCCGACGGTCAGTCCGTGCAGGCTCCCCGCGCCCAACTCAAGAATGCCGCCTCGCCCGCTCTTCAGCACCAGACGTGAACGTTCCGGCCATTGCTGCTTCCCGAGTACTTCGCGGTGCCGATCGCTTCCTTCAATCAGCGGCGTCGGACCGATCCGTCGGGAAGAGACGTACTCGGCGTGTATTCGCTGCACCAATTCGGTGTACGTCAGCTTGGATTCCGCTTCGGTCAACACCTTGACCAGGGTGTACGTCAGCAATCCGTGCCACTGGCCGTCCGCCGCGTTGCGCGGCAATCGCATTTCCACGGTCGGTTCGTGCGGCTGCGCGGCATAAATGGCAACCAGACCGCCGGTGTCCGTCTCCCCGTCGAGTGCGTCGGTTTCGGAGTGGATGCCGCGAGTTGAGGATACGGGGCGCGCCGCGTCGAGCACTTCCCTGGGCAGAAGCTGCTCGGGAGCGATTTGTCGCAGAACCTCCGTGCCGCGAACCGACGTTCCCGAGTGACAAGCGTCGACGACGACCCAAACCGACGCTCCACGCTCCCGTATGGCTTGAAGCCAACCTCGCAATTCGTCGTCGGTGACCGCGTTGGGGATTCCCTTTGCCCCCGGGGCGAAATCCATGTCGAGGTCGGCGGGGCAGAAAACTTCGTCCATCCCGTCCGGCTCCGGGTCGTCGGCGTTGTCGGGGTCGTCGTCGGGCTGCTGCGTACCGTGCCCAGAGAGTAAAACGACGACGCGGTCGCCTTTCCCGGCTCGTTTGGTCAGTTGTTCGAACTCGCGGCAAATGTTCGCCCGCAACGGCCGGTCCGCCCGTTTACCCGTCCGTTCGGAGAGCTGCCGCACGTTCTTCTCCGGGAAATCGAACGTACCGGTCAGCAAGTTCGCCATCAACTCCACGTCGTTGGTGGCACCCATGAGCTGCGCACTGATCGGCAGGTTGTCGTAGATCGTGCAGCCGACCAACAGGGCATGTTGCGTCGGTTTGCGTAACGGTTTCTCCTCGGGGCCGGCAACCGACGGTTGAACTGTTTGAGGGGCCGGTTTCGAGGACCGCTTGGGAATCATTCCCCTCTTGGCGCCGTTTCCGTCGCTCTGCTCGCCTCCACATCCCGGCATCGACACGCCGAACAGCACCGCAGCGAAAAACAACCGGGGAAACGATTGCATGGTAAGGTCCTCTCGTCACAAGAGCAAAGCGAGACGCAACACCCGAAACCGGAACAAGGCCCGTTGAAGCGGTTCATCGCCAGTCACCGCCAAGAACGAACGCCGCCCAGAAATACGGCGACAGACGCGAAGATTCTTCCGCAGGTTGGTCCGGCCGCAGCAGCGCCAGGCCGCGGGGCCGCAACGCACGCCGGCCGGGATCGTATCGCTGGAGCATCGTCAACTGGGCCTGCCGGAGCGATTCCAACTTGCCCAGGTTTTCTTCCCATAGGAGGCGGTAGAACTCGACCATCAGCGCTTGGGTGGCCGAATCGTCGACTTTCCAGAGGCTGGTCACGGTCGTGTCGGCGCCGGCCATCTGGAAGGCCCGCTGGAGCCCCAGCACGCCCTCACCGGCGGCCGTTTTGCCCAGGCCGGTTTCGCACGCCGAGAGGACGGCCAGATCCACGCCGTCGAGATTCAGCGACGCAACCTCCAGGGCGGTCATCACACCGTCGTCGGGCACCTCGGTCGAATCTTCGGCGGCAGTCGCCTCCCCGCCACGGTGATTCGCCCCGGCCAGGGCCACGCCGGAGAGCAGGCCCGGGTGGAACCCCAGTGTCGAGGCCGTGTGTTCCGGAGCAGCGTCCGTGCTACCGTCCGGGCTGGGCAGGTTGAATGTGGGGACGATTCTTTCGGGGGCAAAAAAGCCATGTGTAGCCAGGTGCAGACAACGAAACTCCGGGGCCGAAATGCGCAAGCGTGCTTCGGTCGCTTCGGCGCCGCGGACCTCTTCCATGGGACTCTCGGCGAAGTGTTTTCGGTGCAGTTCGGCGATCGCCGTCAACTCGCGGGCCGTACCCGGCAGCGGACCGAAGTGCAAGTCGCCGCCGCGGAGGGCCGACCGCGACGGCGCGGCCGCCAGCATATCAGCCGGCGCCTGCGCCGTTCCCGGCGCGGCGCCGAAATCGACGTCGCCCACCAGCATCAACGAGGGAGCGACCTTCTGACCCGCGTCATCCTCGGCCAGCAAAGCGGGCAGCAGCCTCGGGACCGGCACCACGACCAGGGCCCGCTCCTCGATCAGGTACTTCTCGGGCTTGCTTCCAGGCAGCGCGGCCAACGGCAGACGGGCGGTGACCCCGTCGGGCGAGAGCAACACGATGCCGGCGCCGCCGAGATGTTCTTCCAGCGGTTCCCAGAGCAACCTGCGCAGTTGCTTCTGCGGCAGATCGGGTGCGATCCCGGTCCCACCGCCCTTCCGCACGATCAGTTCCCGCCAGCGTGTTCCCGCCTCTTCAATCGCCTCCGCGGGCCCCAACTCAACGCGTACAATCGGCGCGCCCTTGCGAACGATAAAGGCCGTTAAGAGCCGTTTGCGTTCTCCATCCGGCCGGGCATCCGGCGGTAGGCCGTCGTATTCCAGAAAATCGACCAGCACTGCTTGGTCGGGAAGTGCCGACTGCAATTTTTCGACGCTGATCGGCCCTGCATCTTGTTCGGCAACGGGGGCAATGCCGCGCAACTGCCTTTCCAACGCTTCCTTTCTTGCGGTCAGTCTCTCAAGGGCTGGTTTGAATTGCTCGATTTGGCTGTCGGTAAGCCGAGCCAAGGTAGCCAAATTGAGCGAAGTCCTCTGTAATTCGGCCTGGAGTTTGGCCCTCTCATCAACTTCATCAACACCGCCCAACTGGCTTTCCAACTCTTCCTTCTTCTCGGTCAATTCCTTGAGGCTTGCCTTCCATCCCGTGAGCTGGCCGGCGTTGGGCTGAAGCAGAGCGAGTGTGGCCAGTCGACGCGACGTCTCCTGCAATTCGGCCAGGCGTTTGTCGACTTCAGGATCGCCGGTTTCCGTTCTCGCCTGCCGCTGACGGGCAAACACGGCTCCCTTCCAGGTCAACACGTGGTTGTAGGCGTCGTCGGCACTGCCGCCGCGCTCGGCCGCCGACCAGAGGTAGGCGAAGAGCACGCTCCGGGCACCGCGGGTCATCGCCAACTGCTGACGTTCGGAGAGGACTCCGAAAGTGGCGTCCAGGTTGTCGCGGAAGATGGCCAG
>JABMRP010001233.1 GCA_013202535.1 Planctomycetota bacterium | reverse complement strand
GCGTACTTGTTGCCCATCTCGCTGCCGGGGGCGTGGGGTAATCCGATTGTCATTTGGACGGCGATCCTGCTGGTTTACTGCTTCGTCGCCTCGGTGCTTCCCGTCTGGTTGCTGTTGCAGCCGCGCGATTTCATCAACAGCCACCAGCTTGTCGTCGCGTTGGTCATCCTTGTCGCCGGATTGGCGGTCGCCGGTTGGACGGGTCAGGCCGATATCGCCCAGAGCGCTCCCGCGGTGGTCGCTGCGGAGGACGTTCCCGACGACGCGCCGCCCATCTTTCCCTTCCTGTTCGTCACCGTCGCCTGCGGTGCGGTGAGCGGATTCCACTGCCTGGTATCCAGCGGCACCACCAGCAAACAGTTGGCCAATGAAACCGACGCCCAATACGTGGGCTACGGGTCGATGCTGCTGGAAAGCGCCCTGGCCGTGCTGGTCATCTGTGCTTGTTGCGCGGGCGTGGGCATGGGGAAGTTCGACCGAGTGCCGGACGAGAGCATCTCGGGCTACACCTACCAACTGCCCGAGGACGGTACGGCCGTCACCGGGCGCGCGGCATGGGAAGCCCGGTACGGCGGCAAGTGGCACGCCTTCAATCTGGGCGCGAAAGTCGGCGCGTTTGTCGACGGCGGGGCCAACTTCATTCACGCCATCGGCCTGCCGCTGAAGTTGGCCATCGGCATCATGGCCGTGCTCGTCGCCAGCTTCGCCGCCACCACGCTCGATACGGCCACACGACTGCAACGATACGTGATCCAGGAGTTGGCCACCACCGCGCGGATCGCTCCGCTGCGCAACAAATACATGGCCACGCTGCTGGCGGTCGCCTGTGGCGGAGCGATGGCCATGATGCCGGGCCCCGGCGGCGTGGCGGGAACCGGGGGAAAAATCCTCTGGCCCCTGTTCGGCGCCGTCAACCAGTTACTGGCCGGACTGGCCCTGATGGTCACCGCCTTCTATCTCTGGCGGCGCAGCAAACCGGTCGCCTTTGTCGTCGTGCCCATGTTGGCCATGATCCTCATGCCCGCCTGGGCCATGCTCTGGCAGTTGCTCAACCCCGAGCGTGCCTGGCCGGGCCGCGACCCGAGCCTGCTGCAAGCCATCGGCATCGCCATCCTCGTGCTGCAAGTCTGGATGGTCGTCGAAGGCCTGCTGGCATGGAAAAAAGCCAAAGGCGTGCTGGAAGAAGCGCTGCCGCCGCTGGAAACCTCGCACACGATGGACGGCGGGCGGTCGTGCTGAGCCCGCAACATGGCAACCCGTTTCCGCGTAAGCTATAATCGTCTCAAGCGTGCCGGACACCCGTTCCTCTCGTTTCACAATCTTGGGAGTGCTTCTGATGAATCAACGCAGTTGGTTAGGTTTCGCCGTGGTGGCAATTCTGTTCGTTTCGATGTCGCTGGCCGCGGAGGCGGTCGAGCCGTTCAATGGTAAAAACCTTGATGGTTGGAAGTACTGCGCCGACCCTGAGAAGAGCCAGTGGACCGTGGGAACCGCGGCCGTGGATCCGGCCAATCCTCGCAACCTGAAGGTCACGCCGGGCGGTAACGAGATGGTCAACGCGGGTGCCCACGGCGTGGACATCTACAGCGAAGCGACCTTCGGCGACGCGACGATCGAGTTGGAAGTGATGGTCCCCCAGGGTTCCAATTCGGGCATCTACGTCATGGGCGTCTACGAAATCCAGGTGCTCGATAGTTTTGGCCGTACGAAACTTGGCATGGGCGACATGGGCGCCATCTACAGCATGTCGGTTCCGCGGGTCAACGCTTCCTTGGAGCCGGGCAAGTGGCAGAAGTACGTCATCGAGTATCGCGCGCCGAAGTTCGACGCCGGGGGCAAGAAGACGGCCAACGGTCAGGTCGTCAAGGTGACGCTCAACGGCACGTTGATCCACGAGAACGTCGAGTTGGCCAATTGCACCCCGGGCGGAGTGAGCGGCAAGGAAGCGGCAGAAGGCCCGATCATGTTCCAGGGCAATCACGGCCAGGTCGCCTACCGCAACATCCGCATCACGCCACGGGCGGCGGGTCGGTAGGCCGGGCATTGCTCGTTCGGCCCTGGACACGATTCAAAACGGACTGCCGACAAACCGGCTCTCTATTTGAGTCGCGCGCTGCAGTTCGGACAGTAGCCGCCATCGGTTCCCAATTCGTCCAAGCGGATGTCGCAGGAAGGGCAGTTCAACTCGATCGGAAACCACTTCTTGGCGTAAGCCGCCGTCACCCCGAGGATTCCGGTTGCGACCGTTAAGAAACCGATCAGCAGGAAGGCAACAATGTCTCCAAGGTACATGACCTTGAACCACATGTACGCGGTAATCAGACCAACGAGCCCCGAGGCAAACGCGGAAACCATGAAGATCGCATAGTTTCTCAGATGGACCTGGCGACGCGCGGCAAACGCTTGCACCATGTCCCGATCGGAATCTCCCGCCGCCTCCGCATTCTCCGCCCAATGGCAATCCTCGCACGGACCGCCTTTCGGGATCGTCAAACCGCACTGCGGACACTTCATCAGGAACGATGTTGTCATGGTCGCCATCGGAGCCCTCGATCGAAAGTGAAAGGATGGAACGGGTCTCCATAAAGATAGCATGGAAAAAGGACTCGGCGAGGACCGTCAAGTCCTGACAACTAGTCGCTAATCGCTTATTGCTTATCTTCGCCTGTGGCACGCTGGGCATCGCCGCGTCGACCGTGGCGGCCAAGTTCGGTGCGGCACGACTCGGCCAGGGCGAGGATTTCTTTCACGACATCCGGGTGTCGCAAGGCGACGTCTTGCCGCTCGCCGCGGTCGTTCTGAAGGTCGTACAGCAGCGGCTGATCCAACCGCCCGATGCCTTTGCCTCGCTGCCACCAGGGGATCATGTCCGGGGTGCGCGGCAGATGGAGCTTCCAGTGTTTCCACCGAACGGCCTGGAGGTTGTCGCCATTGTAGTAGAAGAGCACCTCGTGCGGTGAAGCGGCGCCCGGATGATCGGCCAACAGCGGCCAGATGTCTCGGCCGTCGATGACGCGATCGGTCGGCAGCGGCGCCGCGGCCCGATGCGCAAAGGTCGGGAACAGGTCCATCGTCGTGGCCAACTCCCGGCACACGCGCCCGGCGGGAATCTCTCCCGGCCAGCGCGCGATCATCGGCTCGCGGTGGCCGCCTTCTTCGGTCACGTACTTGCTGCCGCGAAGCCCACCGGCCGAACGATGTCGCGCGGCTGCCTGGGGTGTCGGGCCGTTGTCGGAGGTGAACACGACCAAGGTCCGATCGTCGATCTTGAGCTCCGCCAGCGTATCGAGAATCCGCCCGACCGACCAGTCGATCTCCTCGATCACGTCGCCGTACGCCCCGGCCTTCGAGCGGCCCGCAAACTTCGGGTTGGGCTTGATCGGGGTGTGCGGATAGGTGTGCGGCATGTAGAGAAAGAACGGCCGGTCCTTGTTGGTGCGGATGAACGAAAGGGCCGCCTCGGTGTACTGCCCGGTGAGCGTCGCCAGGTCGGCCTGCTCGGCGATGACCCTGGTGCCACGCCACATTCGCGGGTCGTGGTGGAAGTTGCAGGGCATACCGAAGTAGTCGTCGAAGCCGTGCCGCATGGGATGGAACATGGGCGTAAACCCCAGGTGCCACTTTCCCACGCACATCGTCGCGTAGCCGCGCGTCTTGAGCAACTCGGCCAGCGTGATCTCGTCCGGGTGGAGACCCAATCGGGCATGTTCGGGCCGTTTGGGACTGATGCCCATGTACAGGCCGCACCGTTGCGGATAACACCCGGTCAGAAGGGCCGCGCGCGACGGCGTGCAGATATTGGCCGGAACGTAAAGGTCGGTAAACCGAACCCCCTCGCCGGCCATGCGGTCGAGGCGGGGTGTGCGGATCTCCTTCGAGCCGTAGCAGCTCAGGTCGCCGTAACCGAGGTCGTCGGCAAAGATGATCACGAAGTTGGGCGGCCGCTCCTCACCCAGCGCCGTGGAATGGATCAGAACGCCGGCCAGAAACAACGCGACGATCGGGGACTTCCAACTCATGGTGAGCGATCTCCTATTGCCAAGGACCGTCTTGGGTCATGCCGAGTAGTATAGCAGACAACGATACCTATGTATCTATTTTCCCACGAGTGGAAGAGATCGAATCGCTACAACAGGGGCTTGCCCTCGATCCGCTGGATACTTATGCTGGACGGACCGACGCCCAAACACCGGAGGACTTATCGCATGACCGTAACTCGCCAAACATTGGACCGCCTGGCGGCGATCGACACGCCGACCATCTGCAACGTGATCGAACTGTTCGACGTTCGACCGCGGCACATCGGCTACATGGACGCGCGGATCGGAGCCTGCTTTCCGGAGATGCCGCCGATGGTCGGGTTCGCCTGCACGGCCGCCTTCCGCAGCAGCGCGCCACCGGCCGGTGGCGATGCGTACGGGAGCTTCGAGAAGCAGGTGGAGATGTTTCCCGAGTTACCCGGCCCGGCGGTGATGGTGTTTGAGGATCTCGACAGCCCGCCCGTGGGGGCCACGTTCGGCGAGGTGATGTGCAGCGTCTATAAGGCGTTCGGCTCCACGGGCCTGATTACCTCGGGCGGCGGCCGCGATCTGCACGAAGTTCGCGCGCTGGGCTACCCGGTCTTCACCGGCTCGACGATCTGCGCGCACGCCTGGTGCCATCTGCTGCACCTGGGGCTCCCGGTCCACGTCGGCTCGCTGGTCGTCGACCAGGGCGACCTGCTGCACGGCGATGCCAACGGCGTAACGAGCATCCCCATCGAGATCGCCGCCGCAGTGGCCGACGCGACACCCGAGTTCGCCGCCGCCGAGAAGATCGTCATCGGCTACGCCCAAGGTTCCGGCGAGAAGACCGTGGCCGGGCTGATCGCGGCGAGAGAAGAGTTTGCCGCGGTCGTGAGCGAACTGCGGCAGCGGATTCGGGGTTAGCCCGGATCGCCGGCGGCGTAATCGAACGTGGATCGTCGACCCTACGAGGGTAGCAGCTAGGCGTCGCCTAGCGCGCGGAGATTTGTCGGAACCGGAGTAGGCTGGAACTTGCGGTTGTGTTTGAGGCCCCGTAGCACTCACCCCTTTATTCTGGGCTCTTCTGTTAACGGTCCGCTAGACCTGTAGCTCGGCGGCCTCCTGCTGCGCCTCGACGACGATCGACTCGATCGGCCGTTGTGTGTTGATCGCCTTCAGCACCATGCGGTCGATCACCGCCGAAAGCTCGACCCAATCGGTCAGCCGGGGTAACTCGCGGGCGTCTTGGTGCAGGTCTTCCAATCGATGGTAGTAGGGGATGCGGGCGTTGACTTCTTCATCGCCCCAGGTCGACTTGCGGCAGCCGATCACTCCCTCAAGCGTTCGCTGCCGGTCGGCGGTGCGGCTCATGCAGTATTTGACGAACCGATAGGCGATGTCCCGGTGCGGGCTGCCCGTTGCGACCGACAGCATCCAATAGCTATTCAACGACGCACTGGCACACCGGTCGGCGTGGGGGATCGGCCCGATCGCCACGTGGCCCTTGACCGGGGACTCGCCGGTGGCGTCGCACACGGCGGCGAATCCAAACCAGTTGATCATCATCGCCACTTCGCCCCGTGCGAACGCCCCTCCCGAGGCGACCGAGTCGAACTGCCGCGACTGGGGATGAATCGCGCGGGTGTCGTTGAGCATCGCGCGATAGAAGGCCAGGGCCTCCTTCATCTCGGCCGTGTCGAGCTGCATCCGCCCCTGGGGATCGAACAACTCGCCTCCCCGGGTCCAAAGTTGCAGACAGATATCGTAGACCGTGTTGTGGCCATCGGCAAAGGCGGCGAAGACCGTGCCGTACAGGTTTTCCTCGGGCCGGTGAAAGAATCGGGCGACGCGCACAAACTCCGTCCAGGTCTCCGGAAGTCGAAGCGGCTCGCCGTGGAGTTCCTCGTACGCGCGTCGCCGGTCGGCGTCCTCGAAGAGATCCGTGCGGTAAATCAGACACTCGGGGCCGTTGTGATAGGGCAAGCCCAACACCACGTCGCCGTATTGCTGCAACCGCAGCAGCGAGGGCGTCCAACCGTCGGGAAAGTCTTCCGGCGGATCGTTCGCGACCTGCGGGCCCAGGTCGAGCAACGACTCCGACTCGCGCGCCTCGGCGATCCAATCCGTATTGATCAGTGCCACGTCCCACGTACCGTCCCGCAGGCCCCGGTTTGCCAGCAGGCTCTCATACACGGCGTGATGGTCCATGGAGACCGCATCCAAGGCGAGCGTGCATCCGGACGCCTCGCAGAAGGACGCCCATTCCCGATCGATCGCCTTTTCAAAGGGACCAAAGGTGCGAATGGCAATACGGAACGTTTCGTTCCGCTGGGAGGAGATTGGCATGGTGGGGCGACCCGTGGGTGATTGCGGCACGAAACCGACTGCGGCACGCACCCAGGTTAGCCTGACCGATGCGCCGGCGTCAAGTATCCCGGCAAGACGCCGCGCGGTTGCCCTTGAAGCAGAAAAATGGGGGGGCACTCATAGGGAATTCGGTCTCGGCTCGTATCGCGTGTTGGTGTTGCTGCCAAAGCAGAGCAATCGGCCATCGGTCGTGGCAATCAGCACCCGCCCATTCGACACGGCAAGGCCATGCGATACCGGCCTGCCCGGGAATCGGCATTCGGCGCGGATCCGCCGGTTGGCTTTATCCAGCACAAGCAACCGGCTCTCCGGCGTCTTCGGCTGCCGCGGGTCTAGCGTGGTCAACACGACCCACTCGCGTCCGGCCGAGGCGACGGCGATCACGTTTTCCAGCGGGGGCGATTCGGGCAGTGGAAGTACTTCGCCGCCTTCGACTTGGACGAGTTTTCCCTTCTCCACTCGGCATGAGAGCCGCCCGTCGTCGGCGGTGAGTAGCCACTGTTGGAAATCCGGGCGTGGGCTTCGGTTCTTCAGCGGCCGCAGGTTGCCGGCGTACTCCGCGTCGAGTCGGCCGTCGAACAATGCCCGCGGTTGGCCGTCGCCGCCCTCGAATGCCCCCAAGCGGTCGATCTGCACGGCCGAACCGTCACTGACCAGCCATCCGCCCAGTATGCATGCCGACGGCCGAGGATCGGGCGTCAGAGAAAAGGGCACGGACAGCGGCTCGTAGGCGCCCCCGGTCAAAGGGTTCGCCAGATCGCGATGCGGAGTTTCTCTCTGCCACTCCTTCTTGCCGCTGGACATATCAAATCCGCTGACGACGATCCCGCCCTCGGCCATGTTGTGGCGGCCGGCGACGGCGCATACCGTGCCGTTGGCAATCGCTACCGGCCCCAGCGCCGGCCAAGCCGACTCCAATTGTCCCGAGACCATAATCCGTCGTCGCTGGGGAGCGGCCAGATTGCGCCACGCCAACTCGCCGTCCGACAGATCCAGGGCATACACCCAGCCATCGCGGCAACCGAACACACACGAATCGCCGATGATCGTCGGTGGCCCGTCGATGCGCCCCCCGGCGACAAACGACCACCGGCGACTGCCGTCGGCCAAACTCACGGCCTCGATGCGGTGCAGCGGTCCAATACTGACCAGGGCCACGCGGTTGTCGGCGACCGGGCTGGAAGGCGGCGCGCCGGATAGCTTGCTGCTCCAGAGCAACTCGAATCCGGCGGGCACCGTGGTGGATACGTGGGCATGCCGCATGTCGTCCCGCCGAAAGCTGGGCCAATCCTTGCTCGTATCGCGGAGGTCAAACGGCAAGGGCGCAAGCTTGCCGAAGGCGGGGCCCCGCTGCGGGTGATCCGACGGATTGGCCTGGGCCAGCGGTCCGCCCATCCGGCCACGCGACTCCAGGGCAGCGTACCCAGGGATCATGGAGAAGCAGCGGCAATGCGTGGGCGGCACATAGAGCAACCCGTTGGCCGGCACCAGGCCGATATGACAGGCCGACCGCACGATCGGCAGAGAACCGTTGTCGCCCGTGTTCAGGTCGACGGTATTCATGCCGCCGAGGAACATGAACGCTTCACTGGCCAAGGGCGGACGGCAGCGCTGGCGAATGGGAGTGGCCAGCTTCAGTGTTTTGACCTTCTGGCCACCGGTCAGGCTGTAGGCGTTGATCGTCACCCCGAAGTCGAATCGCTCGTCGCCTTCAAACTGTGGCAGCCATAGCCGGCCGTTGATCATCAAGGCGCGAAGCCCCGACGCATAGGGCGACCAGTTCTTGTACCGCAAGCTGCGAAGATGCGTGCCGTCGGCGGCGGAGAACAGATG